>PLXP01000134.1:6047-60523 GCA_003151435.1 Acidobacteriaceae bacterium | reverse complement strand
TCACCAGAAAGCTGGCGCGTCTCAACTTCGATTACTCATTCACACGGTCACGGTACTAATGATCTTGCCCGCCGCCGGGACGTATTCTTCGGTGCAATCGATCACGCTCAGCGAATCAGTGCCCGGCGCCACCATTTATTACGCGGCTTCCGGGACAGTCAATACCAAGGGCTTCGTGCCGTACACCTCCCCTATCCAGCTCACAGAGGGTGGATTTGAATGGATACAGGCGTACGCCACGGAGACCGGATATCAGTCAACCGACTACGTGATTGCGACCTACACGATCAATCTGCCCGCTGCCCCCGCGCCGGTGTTCTCGCCGGCCCCAGGGAGTTATCCAAGCGCACAGACGGTGATGATTTCCGATTCGGTGGCAGGAGCAACAATCTACTACACAACCAATGGATTGCAGCCGACATCCGCTTCCGCGGTCTACTCCGGTCCGATCACAGTGTCTTCCTCGGAGACGCTCGCGGCTACTGCGGCCGCTTCAGGATACTCGATGAGCCCCGCTGCCAGTGCGCAGTACCTCATCAGCACTTCATTGACCCCGTACATCTACACCGTGGCTGGCAACGGAACCTCCGGATTCAGCGGCGATGGCGGACCGGCTGTCCTTGCCGACCTCAACACTCCCGAAGGCACTGTGATGGACAGCGCCTGGAATCTCTATATTGCCGACGAGGCCAACAATGTCGTCCGCAAGGTGGCTGCGGGTACCGGCATCATCACGACCATTGCTGGAACCGGCATCGCCGGATACAGCGGCGACAATGGAGCGGCAACGAGCGCACAGCTCTACGATCCCTGCTGCCTGGCAGTGGACAGTGCGGGCAACCTGTATATTGCGGACTACTCCAACAATGTCGTCCGGTTGGTGAATGCAACCACGGGCGTGATTACAACTTATGCCGGCATCTATGCGGCTGGACCGTCCACGCCCCCCGGGGATAATGGACCGGCAACGAGCGCCAACCTGGGATACCTATACGGGATTACCATCGATCGCGTCGGCAACCTCTATATTTCCTCCTCGTCGAATAGCGTCCGCAAGGTTACAGCGGCCACGGGAACCATTACCACTGTCGCAGGGAGCGGCCAGTTTGGTTACAAAGGGGACGGAGGACCGGCAATCAATGCGTCTTTTGAATATCCGACAGGAATTGCGGTCGACGGCGCCGGGAATCTCTTTATTGCCGACCTCTGTGACAACGTTATTCGGAAGGTCGATGCCGGCAGCGGAACGATTTCGACGGTTGTGGGCAGCGGATATGGCGCCGGTAAATATACGGGAAGGTACAGCGGCGATGGCGGCCCCGCTACCAAGGCTGAATTGTTCTATCCGCTGGCGGTGGCGGTCGACAGCGCCGGCAACCTCTACATTGCCGACTCAGGAAACAATGCCATCCGCATGGTGACGGCCGCTACCGGCGTGATCACGACGGCTGCGGGAAACTCGAACGGACTCAACCCGTGCAACTCGCTGAGCGGCGATGGCGGCCCGGCAACCAGCGCCGCGGTCTACTATCCAGGGGGCCGTGTCGGTGGACAGCGCGGGCAATCTGTATGTTCCCTCGTCGAGCCGGATTCGCGAGGTAACTGCAGCCACTGTGCCTCCGTCCGCAGTGACGGCAGCACCCGCATTCAGCGTGTCTGCCGGAACCTATTCCGCTCCGCAAAGGCTGACGATTACGGATGCCACGCCTGGCGCCTCAATCTATCTGACGATGGATGGCACCGCGCCCACGACGATATCTCCCGGCTACGGCGGTCCCATCGACGTGACAGGAACCGTCACGATCCAGGCGATTGCGGTGGCGCCAGGCTATTTGACGAGCGCCCCGGTAAGCGCGGCCTATACCATCACATCCGCGCCAACCGCGGTGATCACCACGGTGGCCGGAAACGGAGTGTCAGGCTTCTCAGGCAACGGCGGTCCAGCCACCAGCGCCAACGTTCGATCCATGCAGGGAGTTGCGGCTGACAGCGCCGGCAACCTGTATATCGCGGATTCAGGAAACAATGTGGTGTGGATGGTGTCGGCGAAGACCGGAGCGATCTCGGTCGTTGCGGGCAAC
The DNA here is from genome assembly GCA_003151435.1 of Acidobacteriaceae bacterium. Classification (GTDB taxonomy): domain Bacteria; phylum Acidobacteriota; class Terriglobia; order Terriglobales; family Acidobacteriaceae; genus Telmatobacter. The sequence goes on along the minus strand of PLXP01000134.1, from coordinate 58,442 downwards.
GGGACGTCGGGATATGGCGGAGACGGTCTTGCGGCGGTCGATGCGCAACTTAACCAGCCCGCAGTGGTCGCGGTGGACACCGCGGGGAGCCTTTGCATTGCGGATTCCGGAAACAATGTGATTCGCAAGGTGACCGCGAGTACGGGACTGATTTCGACTTTTGCCGGAAACTACAAGGCCATTAGCCAGGTCGGCCATGACGGTGATGGTGGTCCGGCAACGAGCGCAGTGCTTTACTCACCGAGCGGCCTGGCATTCGACGGCGCCGGCAACCTGTACATTGCCGACTCTGGCGATGAAGTTGTTCGGAAGGTCTCCGCGACCACGGGAATCATCACCCTTTTTGCCGGTAATTACACAAACGGCACGACCGGCGATGGCGGGCCGGCAACCAGCGCCTCCCTCCGCCAACCCAACGCGCTGGCATTCGACAATGCTGGCAACCTCTACGTCGCGGACCAGGCTGCCGGGCGGGTCCGCAAAGTGGCAGCGCAGACGGGAGTCATCACCACCGCGGCCGGAAACGGAAACGTAAATGGCAACAGTGGCGACGGCGGTCAGGCCACCAGCTCGGAAATCTCGCCATACGGCATTGCGGTTGACGCGGCAGGGAATCTTTATATCTCGGGTTGGCCCGGCGCTGTACGGGAGGTGAGTGCGGCAACGGGAGTGATCACCACTATGGCCGGCACCGGATTTGCCGGGTACAGCGGCGACGGTGGCTCGGCAACGGTCGCCGAACTTTTCGATCCCCAAGGAATCGCATTCGACGCCGCGGGAAACCTGTACATCGCGGACTCCGCCAATTTCAGGGCCCGCAAGGTGGCGTTCCCAGGCCCGGCGGCGATGCCGACCTCCAGCCTGCCAACGGGCACGTACACTGGCACGCAGACGGTGACCATCACCGACAGCCTTCAAAATGCCACGATCTACTACACGACTGATGGAAGCGCGCCCACCATGGCTTCCAGCGTCTACAGCAGTCCGATTACAGTTGCCGCAAGCGAGACGCTGCAGGCGATCGCCGTGGCTACCGGATACACCCAGAGCCCTGTGGCCACGGCCGCCTACACCATCAAGCAGCCCATAGTTCCCACCATCACCTGGCCTGCGCCGGCTGCCATCACATACGGCACGGCTTTGAGCGCTGCGCAGCTTGACGCGAGCGCCAGCGTGCCCGGCACCTTCGCATATTCGCCCGCGGCGGGGACGGTGCTGACAGCCGGCACATCGGAGATAGCTCGAGTCAAGCACCCTGTAAAGGAGGGTCGACCCATTTCAAGACAGTTCGTGAGCTTGCTATAGTTGCGAACTGCTGGTATCTGGCCAAGATCGAAAAAGCGTCGCGCATTAGGCCGAGACAGGCCGCAGTGGAAATGCGAGGCGTTTTCGATTTGGAAGTGAGAAGGAAGCCGCGTCTATTCAGCATATTCTTAACTGCTGATAACCCAATGCACTTGTCGACCTCTCCTACGCGCTCTTTCTGGGTTCCGGCCGGATGGATTGTGGGCAAACCGGAAGTAACGGTTCTTCCGTCACATTTTTCAGTTCGCTGGCAGTTGCGATAAGCAGCCGCAGATCCTTCGACTGCGCTGCGCTCCGCTCGGGAGGACAGCTTTGTGGTGGATGAAGGCTTTGTGCTGGATGACAGCTTCGCCGTGGACGACGGCGTTGTCGGGGATGACAGCCTTGTTGCCGACGAACGCTTTGTGGTGATGCGGGCCGAAGAGCTTATGCCAGCAGTTGCTTTGCCACTTTTATGTATAACTCGACGGAATCCAGCAGCTCTTTTTTCGATAGCTTTTCAAAAGGCGTGTGGGCCACGTGAATGGAGCCGGGACCTAGCAGCAGCGGCTCACCCCAGTTTGTGAGCATCGGAATATCGGTTGCGAACTTGGCAATCATCGTGGGCAGCCCCGGAATGGCGCGCAGGCGGACGAAGGCGAGGTCAAGCGTAAATTCCACTTCGGCCAGTCCTGCGGCAGCTTCAACGACAGCGGCACGCACCGGCGCGGAGGGGCCCACGAGGCGGATCAGTACCTGCGCCTCGGCTTTGTCGGCGATGACGTTGGGCGCGTGTCCACCCTGAATCTGCCCGATGTTGAGAGTGGTGGGGCCTGCGTCCTTGTCGACCGGCAATTCGAGGGCCAGCAGCCGGTTGAGGACTTCCACAAGCTTGTGAATGGCGCTGTCGCCGAGTTCGGGATAGGCAGAGTGCGCCATGGTGCCGCTGCACCTCAACGACGCGCGGAGAGCGCCCTTTGAGGCCAGCGCCAGGTGATTGTCGGTGGGTTCCCCGTTGATGAGGAAGCGGTTGCCCTTGGGCATCTGGTTGGCGACCTTGGCCCCGGCGGAGTCGCGCTCTTCGCCGGAAACAAACAGCAATGCGACCGGCAGCCCTTCCGCCCGCAGGGCCTCCGCGGCGGCCACCTGGGCGGCAATGATGCCCTTCGCGTCTGATACGCCGCGACCGTACATGAAGTCGTCGTCCTCAGTGAAGGGGATGAAGGGTGGAACCGTGTCCATGTGGGTAGAAAACACCAGATCCGGGGTCTGGCCGGGGATGCCGGCATAGACGTTCCAGCGGGGACCGGCGGTAGCGCTTTCGGCAGGCTGGGGCACGGGGGTCTTCTCCACCTGCCAGCCGCGCCCGGCCAGGAATTCGGCCAGAAAATCGCCCACCACACCTTCGTGGTAGGTAGTGGATTCGATTTCGACGAGTTCTCGAGTAAATCCGATGGGATCGAACGCTGGAGTGTTGGACATGATGCAGCCAGAATATCGCACCGCGCGTTGAGCCATGGGCATTTGTGAGTAGGAGGCTTTTCCAGTCGTGTGTTCGTGCGGTGAATTACACAAGATGCGTAGGCCCGATCCGCGACACAGCGGACTTGGAATCGAGAGTAGAATGGTCTGTGGAATGACCTCAACCATGGCTCTCACTCCACCGGGCTCTCCTGCCGCAGTCCAACGATTGCGTAGCGTGGATTTGAGCGGCCCGGCAGGCAGGCTGGAAGCGGTGGTGAACGAGGGCGCGACCGGGGCACAATTTGCCGCGCTGGTCTGCCATCCCCACCCCAACGGCGGCGGAACCCTGCACAACAAGGTGGTTTACCACGCCATGAAGGTGCTGAACGCGCCGGAGTGGGGGCTGGGCTGGCCGGTGTTGCGCTTCAATTTCCGCGGTACGGGGCTGAGTAAGGGCACGCACGACGGNNAAATTATTTCTCAGCGGCGATCAAGACCAGTTTGCTCCCCGCGCGGAACTGGCGGATGTGTCCGCAGCCGCATCTGAACCAAAACAACTGGTGCTTATCCCCGGCGCCGATCATTTTTTTGCCGGTCAACTGGAGCCAATGCAGCAAGCGCTGGCCGGTTGGCTGAAGGAGCAGGTGTTATGACGCCGGTCAACGAATTGGCTCTGGAGAGTTTGCACACCACTACAACCGAGATCTTTACGGGAGCCCTGGCCGCGTGCAGTATCGAATCGGCATTTGACCGGCGCATCCGGTTTGAAGGCAACATGCTCCATCGCCTGTTGCCCGACGGCAGCCGTCCTGAGACCATCGACATGGCGCAGTACAAGCGGGTGCTTGTGATCGCGATGGGCAAGGCGGCGGCGCCCATGCTCGATGTGTTGCTGGTTCGCATGAAGCGCCGCAAGGGCCTGCGCGGCATCTGCTGCACCAATCAGCAGGCGAAGAAACGCAATTGGCGTTTCCGCTACTTTGAGGGCGGGCATCCGCTGCCCAATGAAGAATCGATTGCCGCGGCAAAGGCCGCCCTGGCGCTGCTGAAGAAGGCCAAGAAAGATACGCTGGTATTCTTCCTCATCTCCGGCGGTGGGTCGGCGATGTTTGACCTGCCCCTGGCGGCGGACATCGGCCTCGACGACACCATGGCGTTTCACGAGACCCTGATTGCCTCTGGCGCGCCAATCAACGAAGTGAACACTCTGCGCAAGCACTTCTCCGCGGTAAAAGGCGGCCGGCTGGCGATGGCTGCGCCTGAGGCCATGAAGGTTTCGCTGCTGTTGCCGGATGTGCCGCTGCGTTCGCTGGACGCGCTTTCTTCAGGCCCCACTTCGCCGGACCACTCCACCGTAGACGACGTGCGATCCATTCTGACGAAATATGACCTGGCGCCCAAGTTGCCGGCCAAGGTTCGCGCCTTCTTTGAGCGCGAGGACCTGCCCGAATCGCCCGGCAACAAGAGCAGTCGGCCGGCCTTTTTGCCCAAAATGCCGTGGGCCGGAGCAGTGCTGGCGCGCAAGGTGACAGCGGCTGCCACGATGGTCGATGAGGATGGGGCGTTCCGCGACTCGGTGTTTGAGATGCTGCTGTCGAGCCACGACATGGTAGAGAACGCGCGTATGCTGGGGAAGAAAGCCGGATATTACATTGCGGTGGACAACAGCTGCGACGACTGGGACTATGCCGATGCGGCGCGGTACCTGCTGCAACTGTTCCATTCGCTGCGGGCCGCACATCCGCGGCTCTGCCTCCTCTCCGGCGGCGAAGTCACCGTAACCTTGAATCGCACACCGGGGGCGGGCGGCCGAAATCAGCAATTCGCACTGGCCTGCGCACTGGACCTGGCGAAGTATCCTGGCGAAGCGCTGACCGTGCTGAGTGCGGGGACGGATGGGGTCGACGGCAACACGCGATCCGCGGGGGCGGTAGCTGATCCCACGACCGTTGCCCGGGCGCTCGCTTTTGGCTTCGATCCCGAGAAATCGCTGGCGGAGTTCAACGCCTGTCCGCTATTCACCGCGCTGGGTGACTCGATAGTTACCGGACCGACGGGACACAACCTGCGTGATTTGCGGGTGCTGATCGCGGACAGGTCATAGGGCCATTCGCGGACCGAAAAGGGGACTTCCGGGCGTAGCTTCCTTTTCACTTCCAAGTCAGTTGCTTTAGGATGGGTGCGTGCCTCGCAAAGGAACCCGCAAGACCGTCGCCAAGGCGGCGGATATTCGCACCGTCGCCGCACTGGCAAAGGTCTCAATTGCTACGGTCTCGAGGACCATTAACGGCTCTCCCGCAGTGAGCGACCGGCTGAGCAAGCGGGTGTGGCAGGCCATCGAGCAGTTGAATTACTTCCCGAATACTCATGCGCGCAGCCTGGTCTCCGGCCGCAGCCGCCTGCTGGGCATCATTGTGGAGAACATTACCAACCCCTTCTTCCCGGAGCTGATCCAGAGCTTTGAAGAGATAGCAGTGGCGCATGGGTACGAGATACTGGTGAGTTCATCGAACAGCGACCCGGCGATCCTGACCACGTGTGTGCGCCGCATGCTGGAGCGCAAGGTGGAGGGCGTCGCGGTACTCACGTTCGGCGAAGAAGAGCCGGTACTGGACCAGTTGGCCCACCACGACATACCCATGGTGCTGGCGGAGTTCAGACTGGCCGATCCCAAAACCAGCACCATTCTGCTGGATTACACCACCGGCGTTCATGAAGCTGTGAACCATCTGGCGCAACTGGGCCACAGCAAGATTGGCTTTCTGGCTGGGCCGCACAAGCTGCACTCGGCCATCACGCGCGAAAACGATTTTCGCACCGCGATGAAAGCGGCGGGGCTGCCTGTGGAGACGGCGTGGGTGATTGAGTGCGATCACACATTGCGGGGCGGCGTGGCCGGGTTTGACAAGATGCGGGCGCTGGGGTCGCGGCCAACGGCGGTGCTGTGCTCCAACGACATGACGGCCATCGGCGTACTACGCGCGGCTTACATGAGTGGGCTGCGGGTGCCGCAGGATCTGTCGGTAGTGGGCCTGGACGACATTGATTTTGCCGAGTTCACGCTGCCGCCGCTGACCACGATCCGGTTGTCGCGCATTGACCTTGCGCGCGCTGCCTTCGACGCGCTACGCCTGCAGGCGGAAGAACCCGGGAACGCCAAGATGCAGAGGGAGTTTCTGGTTTCAACCAGCCTGGTGGTGCGCGGATCTACCGGGGCGCCTCCGGCTGGGGTCTAGCAACCCGGCTCCTGGACCAACCGATACAAATCCAGAGACGCGTTTCTGATCCCCTATTCCGTGCGTAGCGCGGTCGACGCGTCGACAATTGCTGCGTTTCCGTTCAACATCATTGGAGAACGAGAGCTTCGGATTCCCGCATGGCGGAGATTTCGGCGTGCGTCTGGCTGGCGGCGCTGCGGCGGTCGGGGTAGACGCGCGGCTCTCCGAATCGGACCTCGGCGGTGAAGGCGCTGGCGCCCAACGTCTTCCAGAGATGCGAAAGAAAGTGCGTGTCGCCGAACCAGCAGAGGTCGCGCTCCTGTTCGCCGCCGTGGAGCACGTAGCGAACGGAAGCAGCGGTGACAGGCGCACCGGCGAGCGCTGCGGGTTCAAAGAGCGTGGGGTGGAAGCGCAGCACCTGGCTGCCGTCAGTGCTGGTGCCTTCGGGAAAGAACAGAACCGGGACAGGTAGCCTGAGCCTCTCGAAGATCTCGTCCGCTACCTCCGCGGAGCTGGCGCGGCTGGAGCGATCGATGAAGATGGTGCCGCCGGTACGGGCGGCTTTGCCGAAGAACGGCCAGCGGTCAATCTCGGTCTTGGCGACGAAGAAGCAGGGCATGGCCGCGCTAAGGATGACGATGTCGAGGTAGCTGAGGTGATTGGCAACGACCAGACCTTGCGATGGCGGCCGGCCTTGAATCTCGCAATGGATCCCCAGTGCCGCGAGAATTCCGCGTGCGGCCGACTGAAGCCACAGCGCACGCTGTTCGAACGTGAGAGGTCCGCGCACGCGGGCAAGCCAGTAGTGCAGAACACAAGAAGAGAGAGCGAAAACCAGCGCCACAGCGCGCCGGAGGGCACGCAGGCTCATTGCAGCAGCGGCGCCAGGAAGCGGTTGCGCGCGGCGGACGAAAGCAACTTGAGATCGAGCAGCGTGAGGAAATCGATGGTGCCGAATTCGCGATCCCATGCCGGCGGCGCAGCGATGCGCGCACCGATGGCGAGATAGGTCTTGAGCAGCTTGGGCACTTTGACCGGAGCTGCGCCCTGTTGCGCGGGATTGGTTTCGGCAGGGTTCGATTCCGCTAGGCAGGGCGACGGCTGTGCGTGTGCGCCCTCCTGCTCGGTGGGACAGGCAAACGCGGCGGTCGACGAGGTCTCAAGCTCCGGCGAAACCCGGTAGTGCTCCAGTTGGCGATACATCTGCCAGCCTTCGGCCGGGTCCTTGGATGTGAGTGACGAGCAACCGACGAGATAGCGCAGCCCCATGTCATTAGCATACTGCGCAATGCCCCGCCAGAGCAGTGTAAGTACTTCCGACGTGCGATGTTCGCGGTCAATGGAAGCGCGGCCGAGCTCGAGTATTTCAGGACGGAGAACTTCGTAGGGCGCGAAGTTGAACTCCTGTTCGGAGTAATAGCCCAGGTTGCGCGCAGCCGTGATTCCGGATTGCATGCGGTAAGTGCCCACAATGCGACGGACGGGATTGTCTTCCAACTTGTCTTCTACAAGCAGGTGCTCGCAGAAGAGGTCGAAGCGATCGGTATCGAGCCCTGTCTGATAGGAGGACTGCAGGCCTTCGCCCATCTCAATATTGAACACTTTGAAGCGGAGGCGGCAGGCTGCATCGCGATCTTCCGTCGACTCGGCAAGGCGCAGGCGATAGCGGCCCACTTCCGCATGAATGCGAGGCCGAACCGGCAGTTCCGGAACGATTGGAGCGAAGGTGGGAGAGGAAACATCTGCCCAAGGGGCAGAGCCGACGTGTAACTCGACCGGAGCCTGCTCACAGATATGCTGGATCACTGGAGTAGTATCCAGCGCGAATTGTAAGAGGACGATGAAGCAGAGGCAAACGTAGAGCAAATACTTGATTACAATCTGTTACTCGTTCGTAACTGGAAGATAAGGGATTGGAAACACATTGCCTCGGGGGCAAGATCCGTGCCCTTTCAAAACTTCGAACCTGCCCAGATCTGCGTCGTGGCTAGAGTCGCGACCTTTCAAACCAGGCACATTGCGCAGGTTCAAAGCGACAACGCATCGTCTTCCAAAACGGCAAGTTTGGCATCAAGCTGCCGCCAAACCGGTTGATACGCCGTGCGTCGCGCTCCTCAGATAGAGTGTGAACAACTCGACGACGGATGCTACCACTCCAGCGTGTGCACAGAGTCGGCCGGGAGGTCGACGTCAAGCGCGTTGGAGCCGAGCACGAGCTGAATGCGGCGCTCCTGGCCGCGATTCGCAACGACCATGACGTGACTGCCGTCAGGATTGACGAAGCCTGCGTGGGTGATTGAGCTGGCTTTCCCGTCGGGCGCGACTCCGTTGGTTTGGAAGACCGTGGCTCCGCGGCGCACGTGGCGGGAGAAGTGCGCGAAAGCCCAGTATTGGCCGCTGTGCGTGACCTTGTATGTGCCGTTCTCAACCGTGATGACACCGCCGCAGGAGAAGGGGCCGATGTTGGGCTTCCCGTTCTCATCGAGCACCAGATTCCATGCGGTGATGGATCGAGCCCAGTTGTTGAGGACGTCGTTGAAGGTCTCGGTCCACTTTGTGAAGTCGGTCTCGTAGTCCGGCAGATTGATGTCGGGACCGCCCTCGGTCCAGTAGGCATTTTTGGCGGGGAACGCGTCGTGCACGCGGCTCATGGCGGTGGGCTCGCCGACGTAGCCGTGCCAGGCGATGCCATCGACATACTCGTACACCCCGGGGTCGCTGAGTTCATCGATGGCGCGGCCCCAGAGGCTGTAGTTGTGGTCGAGGATCCAGATCTTGGTGTTCATGCCTGCCTTGCGCAGAGTGGGCCCCAGGTGGTGGGAGGCGAAATCCATCTCCTGTTCCTGCGCCCAAAGACAGGCGGGCATGTGGCCTTCCTGCTCGGCGTCGGTCTCGTTCTGGACGGTGACGGCGTCGATGGCAACTCCCTCTGCCTTGTAGCCCTCAAGGAACCGCTGGAAGTAGCGCGCATACGGTTCGAAGTTGAGCTTGCGCATGGCGCCGCCGAGCATGGAGCCGTTGGGCTTCATCCAGCCGGGCGGGCTCCAGGGGGATGAAAAGAGAAACAGCTCCGGATTCAGCTTGCGAGCCGCGCGCAGGACGGGGAGGATGTAGGCCTTGTCGTGGTCGATGGAGAAGTTCTTGAGTTCGGGGTCGGGCTGGGGGCTTTCGTCAAAGCTATAGAGCGAGCGTGAGTAGTCGCTGGCGCCGATGCAGGCGCGGCAGACGTTGAGAGCCATCTCGCCGGGAGCGAAAAAGTCGTACAGGATGGGCTGGCGTACCGCCTCAGGCAGCTGGCTGAGAACATAGCACGACGAATCCGTCATGGCGGCGCCGAAACCGAGAATGTCCTGCTTCTTCGCGGCCGGATCGAGGACGATGGCATCGGCAGCGATTTGCTCAGCGGGCTTCCACGCGAGGGGCTCAGCCGGCGCATGGCGGCGATCGCGCCAGGTGCTCCACACATGCACGGGCGAAGCCGACGGCTGCGCCAAGGCCCGGACGCGGTTGGACATGGACAGGGTTGCCGCGGCGGCGGAGGCAATCTTGAGAAAAGCTCGGCGTGAACGCGTCACCATGAATAGGCTCCTTGCGGGCGCTGAAAAAATGGTTGGACGCATCATATCAGCGCGAAGTGCTTTAGTAAAACGTTTGCGTAGGTTATTTAGCTGAAGCCGAAAAGTCAGCCGGCAGGCGGTTTGCATTCCCTGCGGAGCTGGAAGAGCATACCTCAGCAGCTAAATTGACTTATACCGGGACTAAAGTCCCGGCCTACCGTCCGAACGAGTTCTTCCGCATCCCGTTCAAAATGAGCACATCAGGCGATTTCGAGGGCGGCCAGGATCTGGGGGGCAAGCTGGCTGACGCTGCCGGCGCCAAGGGTGAGGATCAGGTCGCCTTCGTGGGCCTTTGCGGTAGCCGCAGCGATGGCTGAGGGGAAATCGGGGACAGATTCTACCTGGGGGCCCTGAATGCGGCCGGCGAGTACCTCCGCGGTCACTCCGGGGATGGGAGTTTCGCTGGCGGCGTAGATGGGCAGGATGGTGACGGTATCGGCGTCGGTAAACGCGCCGGCGAATTGATCCAGAAGATCGTGGGTGCGAGTGTAGCGGTGGGGCTGGAAGACCACGTGAATGTGCCGGTATCCGCATTCGCGCGCGGCCGCCAGAGTAGCGCGTATTTCGGTGGGATGGTGGCCGTAATCGTCCACCACGGTGACTCCGTGTGCTTCGCCGCGGACCTGGAACCGGCGATCGACACCGCGAAAATGGCTGAGGCCTTCAGCGATCTTCTCAGGCGCGACCTCAAGCTGGTGAGCGATGGCAACCGCGGCTGTAGCATTGAGCACATTATGGCGGCCGGGTACGTGAAGTTCGAACGAACCAAGCGGGCCAGTGGCGGTGGTGACTCGGAAGCGCGAGAAGCAGTCCTTCTGGCCGGTGATGAATTCCAGGCGGTAGTCGGCGGCGGGCGACACTCCGTAGGTGAAGATGCGGCGACGAGCGCGTGGCAGGATAGCGGCCAGTTGCGGATTGTCGATGCAGGCGGTGACCGCGCCGTAGAAGGGCACCTTGTCCATGAAAGCGAGAAAGGCGTTCTCGACATCTTCCATGTCGCGGTAGCAGTCCATGTGTTCGCGGTCGAGATTGGTAACGACGGCGAGAATGGGCGAGAGCTTGAGGAACGAGCGGTCGCTTTCGTCGGCCTCGGCCACAAGGTATTGCGTGGTGCCGAGACGGGCGTTGGAACCCATGGCGTTGACCCGTCCACCCACGACCACTGTGGGGTCGAGCCCGCCGGCGCTGAGGACGCTGGCCACCATGGAAGTGGTCGTCGTTTTGCCATGCATGCCGGCGATGGCGATGCCGTATTTGAGGCGCATGAGTTCGGCCAGCATTTCAGCGCGCTGGATGACGGGAATCTTGCGGGAGCGGGCCTCGATGACCTCGGGGTTGCTGTCGCCGACCGCAGAACTTGTTACCACGACAGTAGCGCCGGAGACATGGCCCGCCTCGTGGCCTTCATAGATAATGGCGCCGAGTTGCGCCAGCCGGTCGGTGACCGGGGAGCGGCGCAGATCGGAACCGGAGACCTTCATCTTCTGGTTCAGCAGGATTTCGGCGATACCGCTCATGCCGATGCCGCCGATGCCAATGAAATGTGCGTGTTGGGAGGTGGCAAACATTGGGATGCAAAGGTTAAGGGTACCATCCGGCGATGACTGCGCGGTTCAGCGCGCGGTGCGGCAGCGGAAAGCCGGCAAGGCGAGGAGTTGATGGGAGTTGAGAACAGACTGACCGTGCTGGTGGTGTGTTTTTCGTGGAGTCGACGCGAGACTTACGGCGGTTCCGAAAACGCCTGCCAGAGACACAGAAATCGTCGAAAAGTTGCGGAACTTTATTTCTTGTGCGGGACGATCAGGAACCGCAACCTTTTTAATGGGCAGTGTTTGCACCCTACATAACCGGTGAGGGGTTGAGGCAGGAAGATCCAAATCTCAACGCAAGAACCGGACAGGCTTCCCTCGCAGAAACGAGCGGGCCAGGTGGTATGGAGGGATTATGAAGAACATAAGCAAATGGATGCTGGGTGTGGCAGTGGTCGCTGGTGGATTTGGTCTGGGAGCGACAACAGCCCAGGCGGCCGAGTTCGGGATTTATGCCCGCGGACCGGTAGCCTATGTTCCTCCCTGCCCTGGCCCTGGGTACGTGTGGGCTGCGGGCTACCAGTCGGATGGGTATTGGGTCCCCGGACGCTGGAACTATGTGGGCGTACAGGGTTATGGCGGCCAGCGCTTTGATCGCTACGATTATCGGGACCGCGATCGCGGCTGGGATCGGAANNGTTGTTGTTCTAATGAGTGGAAGCCGGAATGGAGAGCAAAACTCCAGGCCGGCATGTGCTGAGTTCGGAGGGCAGTCCTCCGGAACCCAAGTCCAGAAGATGCAGGACGAGGCAGCACGAGGAGGATGTCATGCGGATTACGCGCCTGGTTCTATTAGCGATGCTTCTGGCGGTGCCGTTCGCGATGAAGGCGAACGCCCAGGTTGCAGTGGGAGTTGGCATTGGGCCAGCGATCGTGGATGCTCCCATGGGATATGGTCCCCCGGTGTGCCAGTGGGGCTACTACAGCTATTCCCCGTATGACTGTGCGCCCTATGGCTTTTACGGCCCGGATTGGTTTATGGGCGGCGTATTTATCGGCGCGGGACCGTGGTACGGCGGCGGCTGGGGTCGGGGCTGGGGTCGCGGCGGCTATGGCCGTGGCGGATACGGGTACGGAAATCGTGGCGGATACGGCAATCGCGGTGGCTACGGCGGCGGGGTTCGCTCTGGGTACGGTGGCGGCGGATATCGCAACTATGGCGGTGTGGCACGTGGATATAACGGCGGCGGATACGGTGGTGGCCGGGTAGCTGGTGGCTACGGCGGTGGCCGGGTCGGTGGCGGCTACGGCGGGCGCGTAGGCGGCGGATACGGTGGCGGCCGGGTGAGTGCCGGCGGCGGCGGCGGATTCCATGGCGGCGGTGGTGGCGGCTTCCACGGTGGTGGTGGCGGCGGCTCTCACGGTGGCGGTGGTCACCGGTAAGTTCGAACGCTCCTCAAGTTGGGGAAAAAGGCTCGTCTGCTTCGGCAGGCGGGCCTTTTTATTTGCGGCCGGAGTTCCGCTGCGCCAGGGCGGCGATGCGGTTGGCGATGCGCTCGGCGGCATCGGGATGGGCCTGAGTCCGGGCAGCCGCGGCCATGGAGGCCAGCCGTTCGGACGAGTTGAGCAGGACGGTGAGCACCTCAAGCAGCGTATCGGGCGCCAGCTCGCTCTCCAGCAGCATGAATGCCGCCCCGGCATTCACCATCTCCTCGGCGTTGCGCTTCTGGTGGTCGTCGGCGGCAGCGGCAAACGGAACAAGCAGGGCGGGTTTGGCGGCGGCCGCGAGCTCCGCCACCGTGGATGCGCCGCTGCGCGCCATCACCAGGTGAGCCTGGGCGAAACGGGCCGGCATGTCGTCCAGAAACGGTCGAACCTGCCAGCGTGAAGGGTCGGCGCCGCTGTCTGCGTAGGCGGCCTGTGTGGAGTCTGCATGGCGCGCGCCACTCTGGTGAAGAACGGTCAGGTCGGGAACGGCTTCGAGAAGAGCCGCGGCGATGGCAGGCAGGGTTCGGTTGAAGAGCTGGGCGCCCTGAGACCCGCCAAAAACCAGCAGATGGCGAGGGCTGGGCGGCGGGGGCGCGAGGGTGAAAAACTCCGGGCGCACGGGAATGCCGGTGACTTCAGCATTGCGGAAGTACCTGGCAGCCGCGGGAAAGTTGACCGCAGCGGCCTGAACGCGTTTGCCCACCAGCCGATTGGCGAGCCCAGGCATCGCGTTTGGCTCGAACGCCATAGTGGGGATCTCGAGCCGGATGGCCGCGGCCATGCCGGGACCGGAAGCATAGCCGCCCACACCGAAGACGACGTCAGGCTTGAACTCGCGAATCAGGCGCTTGCAGTCGGCGATGGAGCGCGGAAGGCAAAAGAGCGTGCGCAGGCGCGTGAGGAGGGAGACGTTCTTGAGCTGACCGACATCGATCAAGTGCAGGCGAAACCCAGCCTCGGGAACCATGCGGCTTTCCATGCCCCGCGCGGTGCCGACAAACAGCACTTCAGCCCCATGCCGCACGACCAGTTCGCGCGCCACGGCGAGGGCGGGAATGATGTGTCCACCGGTGCCTCCTCCGGCAATGAGAACGCGCAATCCCGCCATCCTTTTGATTTCCCTCGGGGGCTAAAGCCCCAATCAGTTTGCCTGGTTCAATACACGGGTTGGAGTCCGAACCCTTCACCGGAATGATGAGCGTTCTCACTCACTCGATTTTGCGTGAGATGTTGAGCAGGACGCCGATGCTGGACAGCGTGAAGAAGAGTGAGGTTCCACCTGACGAGATGAGCGGTAGCGGAATTCCCTTGGTGGGCACAAGGGAGAGGACCACGCTGATGTTGAAGAAGGCCTGCAGCAGAATGGCGGTGGTAATGCCGAAGGCGGTGAGGCGGGCAAACGGATCCTGAGAGCGAAATGCCACGCGCAGGCCGCGGAAACCGAACACCACAAACAGCAGAACGATGGCGATGGCGCCAATGAAGCCGAGTTCCTCGGCGATGTTGGCGAAGATAAAGTCGGTGGAGGCCTCGGGGAGATAAAAGAGCTTCTGAATGCCTTCCATGAAGCCGCGGCCGGTCAGCCCTCCTGCGCCGACGGCGATGAGCGACTGGTTGATGTGGAAGCCGGCTCCCTGCGGGTCGGCGTCGGGATGAAGGAAGACGAGCATGCGCTGTCGACGCCACGAAACCCAGAACAGCAGCGCTGCCAGCGGCGGCAAGGCCACGGCGATGCCCGCGACAAGGTACTTCCACTCCATGCCGGCCAGCACCAGCATCATGGCAGTGACCCCGGCGAGCACGAGAGCGGTGCCGAGATCAGGCTGCTTTACCACCAGGAGAATGAAGACCACCGGAATGAAGGCGGCGCGCAGCAAGGTGTTCTTCCAGTCGCGCATCTCATCCAGCCGGGTGTGCAGAAACCAGGCCAGGAAGAGGATAAGGATCGGCTTGGCAATTTCAGAGGGCTGGAAGGTGAAGAAGTTGCCGAAACGAATCCAGCGATGGGTGTTATGTGAGTTGCGAAAGAAGAAGACCATCACCAGGAGAATGGTGGCGACGGAAAGTGCGGGATAGATGAAGCGCGGCGAATTGTAGCGGCTGTAGTCCACCCGCATGAGGAAGATCATCGACAGCACACCGGCCAGAGCCCAGCCAGCTTGCCTTCCCACGTCCATATAGGCAGAGTGGAACCGCTCCTGCGACACGACCGCGGAGGCGGAGAAGACCATCGCCAGCCCGACCGAGACCAGCAGCAGGGTTGTGAAGAATATCCACTTATCGACGCCTACGCGTTTTGCCATACCTTCCAACCTCGTCCTTCATGGACGAGTTCCTTGAAAACGCGGCCGCGATGTTCGTAGCTTTCAAACTGGTCAAAGCTGGAGCAGGCGGGGGCCAGCAGCACGATTTCACCTGGGCGGGCGGCGCCGGCGGCGGCGAGGACCGCTTTGTCCAGCGTTACGCAGGAGTGAATGGGGACAACGCCGCGCAGGTGCGACTCGATCTTGGCGGCGGCTGAGCCGATGGTGTAGACGGCGCGCACGCGGGCCTTCAGCAAATCGTTAAGCAAGGTGTAATCGGAGTTCTTGTCCTTGCCGCCGAGGATGAGGTGAATGCCGGAGGGAAACGCGGCGATAGCCTTGGCAGTGGCGTCAACGTTGGTGGCCTTGGAGTCGTTGTAGAACTCGACGCCGTTGATGGTGGACACGTACTCCAGGCGATGCTCGACGGCATGGAAGTTCTCGATGGCGCCGCGAATGGCCTCGGCGGGGGCTCCGGCGAGCCGGGCGGCGCACACCGCTGCCAGAACGTTCTCCACATTATGTTCGCCCTTGAGAGAAATGCCGCTGAGAGGGATGACCGTCTCGATGGGCGCATCCTTGGCGGCACGATAGACCAGTTGGCCGTCCTCGACCCATGCACCCTGCACCACCGGGTGCTTTGCGGAGAACCAATAAACCCTCGCTGCGGAACGGGAGGCAGAGGCGGCGGCGCGCGCATTGTCGGTGTTCAGCACCAGGAAGTCGTGCTCGTCCTGCATCGCAAAGATGCGCTCCTTGGCAAGGGCATAGTTCTCAAAGCTGCCGTGGCGGTCGAGGTGGTCGGGAGTGATGTTGAGGATGACCGCGATGGCGGGCCGGAACTCCTGGGTGCTTTCAAGCTGGAAGCTGGAGACTTCGAGGACTGACCAGGTATCGTCGGTGCTTTCTTCAATGAGGCCTACCACCGGAACGCCGATGTTGCCACCGACGAGCGTGGGCAGGCCGGCGGCCTGGAGGATTTCGCCGAGCAGGGCGGTGGTTGTGGTTTTGCCGTTGGAACCGGTGATGGCCAGGGTCTTGCCTTTGAGGAAGCGCGCTGCCAGTTCCAGTTCGCCGATGATGGGCAGGCCGAAGCTGCGCACCTGGGCAAGTTCGGGGGTGTCCAGCGGAACGCCTGGGCTGACGACGATGAGGTCCTGGCGGCGGAACGTGAGCAGGCCGTGGCCGCCGGCCTCGACGTTGATGCCTTCTTCAAGCAGGGCGGGAATATCTTTGGCGAGCGCCTCAGCGCTGCGAATATCGGAGACTGTAACCTGGGCGCCGCGATGGCGCAGAAACAGGGCCGCGGCCAGGCCGGACTTACCGAGTCCGACGACCAGAACTTTTTTGCCTTTGAGGTCCATCATGGGGCCATCCTCAGATGCGGTCCGCTTACTTCTATTGTGCACCGACCGGTATAGCGCGCGAATCGGGTCTAGCGCAGTTTCAGGGTTGTGAGTGCAAACAATGCAAACACCAGGGCGCCGATCCAGAAGCGGATGATGACCTTGGATTCGTGCCAGCCCAATTGCTCGAAGTGATGATGCAGTGGCGCCATCTTGAAGATACGCTTTTTGCGCAGCTTGTAGCTGCCCACCTGCAGCATGACGGAGATGGCTTCAAGGATGAAGATGCCGCCGATGAAGGGCAACAGCAATTCCTGACGAACGACGATGGCGACGGTGCCAATGGCGCCTCCCAAGGCCAAGGAACCGACGTCGCCCATGAAGATTTCGGCTGGATGCGCGTTATACCAGAGAAAGCCGATGGAGGCGCCGACCATGGACCCGCAAAAGATGGTCAGTTCGCCGACCATGGGCATGCGTTGCAGCTCGAGGTAGTCGGCAAACACCAGGTGGCCGCTGAGGTATGTGAGCACCGCGAGAGCGCCCGCGGAAATGATGGTGCAGCCGATGGCGAGCCCGTCGAGGCCGTCCGTCAGGTTGACGGCGTTGGATGAGCCCATCAGCACAAAAATGACGAATGCGACAAACGGCAAAAACATCAAGAAGCCGAGGTGCGGAATGGTCGAGGGCCACAAGTGCCATAGCAGGTCGGGTTGCCAGGACTTGATGAACGGCACTGTCAACTGCGTGGAAAAGAGCCTGAACTGCTGCATCACGACGAGCGCGATGGCGACCGCAGCCGCAGCCAGCGCCTGATATGCCAGCTTGGCTCGCGCGGTGAGGCCGAGGTTGCGCTTTTTGATCACCTTGATGTAATCGTCGGCAAACCCTATGGCGCCGAAGGCCAGGGTAGAAAAAACGCAGATCCAGACGAAGGGATCCGTGAGGTCGGACCACAAGACCGTCGGCAAAAGAATGGCAATGGCGATGAGGACGCCGCCCATGGTGGGTGTGCCCGATTTTTTCAGGTGCGATTGCGGGCCGTCTTCGCGGATGTACTGGCCGATCTGGAATTCGCGCAGCTTTTGGATGACGTAGGGGCCGATGAACAACGCGATCAGCAGCGCGGTGCCCGAGGCAAAGGCAGTGCGGAAGGTGAGATAGCGAAAGATACGGAACGGGTGAAAGAACGGGTAAAGCTTTTGGTAGAGCAGCCAGTAAAGCAAAGGGCCTCCAGAGCCGGCTTGAGGCGGGATTCAGCTTGATTCTACAGGGCGATGGCTTGATTACCTGGTGGAAATCGCGTTACCTTGCGGGCTCCGACCGCCGTTTCCATTGGGCTTGGAATGCCTGCTCGCGATCGGCGATGTAGCGTTTGTAGCCGTCGGAATCGATGAAGGCGTTGTGGTCGCCACGCTTCCAGCGTTCGTATTTTTGCTTGAGCCCGAAGTAGCTGCCGTGCGCGCCGAGAAAAATGTCACAGGGCAAGGTCTTGAGAACCTGAAACTGGCGCCGATAGTCATCGGCGATTTGTGGATAGGCCTTGTTGCCCACCAGCTTGTAGCCGGGGTTCACGTTGGGACTGCCGACAATGACCACATGCAGCGTCTTCCCTGCGTCGGTTTCGTCTATCGTCCACGTGGTGGTGCCCTTGGTGTGGCCGGCGGTCAGATGCGCTGTGACGACCGCGTTACCGAGCCGGACTGTATCGCCATCGTGCAGGACGCGGTCGACATGCGTGGGCGGAAACTGCATGGACTTGTCGTCGGCGTACTGAAAGTCATTGCGGCCGCCCGACTCGACTACCGGCACGTCGGCGTCCATCACACAGTATTGAGCGCCGGTCAGCTTCTTCACCTCGGCACTGCCCGCGCAGTGGTCGTAGTGCCCGTGACTGATGAGCAAGATCTTGATGTCGCTGAATTTGAAACCGAGAGACTCAACGCTACGCTTGATCTGCGGCGGCGACGATTGCAGGTTGCTGTTGATGAGGATGTCGCCCTGCGGCGTGACGATGAGGTATGCGGCCAGGTCTTCGCTGCCCACGTAGTAAAGGCTGCCTGCAATGCGAAACGGCGGGAAGTTGCGCGTCCATGCCGGATCGAGCGCGAACAGCCGAGCGCTGAGGGCGAACGCAAGCAGCAGCGCCAGTGAGGAGGCAAATTTTCGGACGGTCACCTGGCCTCCGTGGGCGCGGGTTCTCTCGCGATTTCAATGGCGCGTTCAAGGCGAACGCCGCGGGACCCTTTCACCAGCACGACGTCACCGGGGCGGAGGTTGTCGCGGAGCCAGCGGCCGGCGGCCTCGGCATCGGGCAGAAACAGGGCCGCCACTCCGCCGGTGCAGGCGGCAGCGGCCAGGTGCTCCGCATTGCCGCGCACTCCGACGACCACATCCAGGCCGGCTTCCGCGGCAGCTTTACCGCACGCGGCGTGAAGGGCCGGGCCGTGTTCGCCCAGTTCGAGCATTTCTCCTGCGATGAGGATGCGGCGTCGGCCGGGTCGCGTGGCCAGTGTGCGGATCATGGAGCGCAGCGCTTCAGGATTGGAGTTGTAGCTGTCGTTCAGCAAAACGGCTCCGCCGATCTCAATCACTTCGCCGCGCTTGTCGCCGGCGGTGAGCGACGCGAGGGCTGCGGTGGCTGCATCGAGATCGACGCCTGCTTCGATGGCGACCGCAAGGCCGGCCATCGCGTTCTGCGCGTTGTGCGCGCCAAGCAGGTGGAGCGTCAGATCGCCCTCGCGCTCACCGGCGCGATAACGAATGTGGAGTCCGGCGAGGTCTTCCGCTACATTGAGAATTTGCGGGTTGGCGCAAGGGCCCGCGCCGAAGTAAACTACACTACCGTGATAGCCGCGGCCGAACTGGGAGACAAAGGCGTCGTCGCAGTTGAGAAACGCGACGCCGGTGGCGGGCAACGCTTCAACCAGCTCAAACTTGGCGCGCGCAATGCCGGCCTGGGCTTCGGTGAAGTTCTCAACATGCGCCATGCCGACGTTGGTCACCACGCCCCAGTCAGGAGAGGCGATGCGTGCCAGCGCGGCGATTTCGCCAAGGTGGTTCATGCCCATTTCGACAACGGCAAATTCGTGTTCCGGCTCAAGGCGCAGCAGTTGCAGCGGCAGACCGAACGCGTTGTTGAGATTGCCTCGCGATTTCAGAATGTTGAAACGCGCGCCGAGTGCGGCGGCGATGGCTTCCTTGGTGGTGGTTTTGCCGGCTGAGCCGGTGACGGCCACGACGCGCTTTCCCCACTGGCGGCGCACGTGCGCGGCCAATGCCTGTAGTGCGATGAGCGGGTCTTCAGCGATGAGCAGCGGCACGGCCAGCGCGGCATCGGGCAGTGCGGCAACGCGCACACGCGAAACCACTGCGGCGATGGCGCCGCGCTCGATGGCCGCGGCCACATAGTCGTGACCGTCGAGCCGTTCGCCGCCCACTGCGAAGAAGAGTTCGCCTGCGGCCACGGTGCGCGAGTCAATGGAGTAGCCCTGCGCCACGAGTGCCCCCGCGTTGGGCACGCTGGCGGGCGCCTCAAGCACTGCGCCTGCGCCGATGGCGGCTTCAGCGAGGGTCAGTTTCATTGCTCACCACCATACCCCAGCGCGGCCAGCGCTGAAAGGGCGACCTCGGCGTCGTCAAACGGAATGGTGCGCCCGGCTACAATCTGTTCCTTCTCGTGGCCCTTGCCGGCGATCAGCACGACATCGCCAGCCTTAGCTTCTTTGAGCGCGAGAGCGATGGCCGCGGCGCGGTCCGGCTCGACCGTGTAGCGCACGCCGGTGGCCTTCAGCGCGGGCTCGATTTCAGCGAGGATGGCGAGCGGTTCTTCGGTGCGTGGGTTGTCGCTGGTGGCAACGACAAAGTCGCTGCCCTCGCCCGCGGCCTGGCCCATTTTGGGGCGCTTGGTGCGGTCGCGGTCGCCACCGCAACCGAAGAGCGTGATGATGCGGCCGCCAGATTGCGCAGTCATCTGGCGCGCAAGAGCGGTGAGGTTGCGCAAGGCGTCGTCGGTGTGGGCGTAGTCAACAATCACGGTAAAGGGCTGGCCGGCATTGACCGGCTGAAAACGGCCCGGCACTGGCTTGAGATGCGGAATGGACTCGATGAGATTGTCGAAGGCCACGCCGCGCGCGTGTGCGGCTGTAAATGCGGCCAGCAGGTTGAGGATATTGACTTCCCCGGCGAGGCGCGAGGTGACTTTCGCGGAGCCTGCGGGGGTTTCGAGCGTGAGCGTAGCGCCGCCCGGAGTAAGCAGGTGGCTTGCGGCACACCATTCTCCTGCGCCGATGCCATAGGTGCGGACTTCTGCGCCGGCTTTGCGCGCGGCGGCGGCAAGCTCTTCCGCGCGGGGATCGTGCGCGTTGATGACGGCGATGCGCGGCGCGGGGTAGAGGGTGCCATCGAACAGCAGGCGCTTGGCAGCGAAGTACTTCTCCATCGTGCCGTGGTAGTCGAGGTGGTCGCGGGTGAGGTTGGTATAGACGGCCACGTCGAAGTTGACGCCGGCGGCGCGGCCCTGATCGAGGGCATGGCTTGAGACTTCAGTGACCAGTTCGGTGGCTCCATGGGCAGCGCCCTCGGCCATCAATTCGAAGAGGTCGCGCGACTCGGGCGTGGTGTGGATCGAAGGACGCACTTCGCCTGCGACGTGGTACTCGATGGTGCCCACCAGCACCGTGGTGCGCGAGGCGGCATTGAGCAGCGCTTCAGCAAGGAACGCCGTGGTCGTTTTGCCGTTGGTTCCGGTGATGCCGATCGCTTTGAGCTTGCGCTCGGGATGGTCGAAGAACGTTGCGGAGGCTTGCGCCAACGCGCGCCGGCCGTGCTCGACCTCAAGCACCGGGGTGCCTGCCTGATACACAAGCAGATGGTCGTACATGGGTGCTGAGTCGGTGACGATGCCGAGGGCGCCGGCGGCGATGGCCTTGTCGACGTAGCGGTTGCCGTCGGTTGAGCCGCCTTTCATGGCGACAAAGACGGTGCCCGGCTTCACGCGGCGCGAGTCGTATTCAACGCCGGTAACGGGCTGCGCGGAGTCACCATCGGCTCCGACTGCGGTAATTTCCTGGATCAGTTCTTTCCAATTCATCTCGTGCTCGATTGTAGAGGTAAGGGCGGCCTGGTTGCCGTGACGGCGGCGTGGATTATCGCGAGCAGCGGACCACGATGCGGGTTCCGGGCGGTACCATCGTTCCGGCCACGGGTGCTTGCTCGCGCACCGTTCCGCTGCCGGAGACTTGAACCTCAAGGCTCGCGCCTGCCGCTACTTCGATGACTTTGCGCATGGGCAGCCCGATGAGCGATGGCACCTGGAGCTGCTTATCGGTGTTCATGACGACTGCTGTGCCCGGCTGGGTCTGTGCCTGGACAGAATGCGCGGCTGGTGGCGGCGCGGCATTGGCTGATGGTTGAGCCGCTGCTGATTTGGCGCTTGTGTCTTTGGCGTTATCCGCCGGCTTGGCGGGCTGCGGATCGGGCTGCGCGCGCAACGGATCGTCGGCGGGCAGATCGTTGACCGCCGCAAAAAGCGCGTTGATGTCGCCTTGATCTTCGTGCTCGTCTTCGTGAGCGGGCTTCTCGGGCTTGGCCGGCGTCTTCGGTTGGTGGATGTCGATGTCGTGCGGCACACCGAGGTACTCAAGCACCTGCTGCGCGACCTCAGTAAAGACAGGCGCGGAGACGGCCGCGCCGTAATAGGACGCGCCCTTGGGCGTATCGATGATCACGGCCACAGCGATCACCGGATTGTTGACGGGCGCGATGCCGGCGAATGAGGCCACATGCATAGTCTTCGAATAGAGGTGTGTGGCGGGATCGACCTTCTGCGCGGTGCCGGTCTTGCCCCCAGAAGAATAGCCGTTGAGCTGCGCGCCTTTGCCGGTGCCGTAGAGGACGACGCCCTCCATCATCTTGCGCATCTGTGCGGCAGTGATGGTGGAGAGGACGCGATGTGCGCCGGGAGGCAGCGGGTTGGGCAGTTCGCCGCCGGGCCTGAACGGCATCGGCAGCACCTGCGGTGCGGCCAACTTTTGACCGTCGGAGGGATCTACTTGGGCCGGCATCAGCACGTGGGGCGGCAGGTAGACGCCGCCGTTGGCAATAGTCGAGACCATCGACACCAGTTGCAGCGGAGTGACGCCCACCTCCTGCCCGATGGCGATGGAGCCGATGGACGACGAGCCCCACTTCGCAGGGGCCCGCAGCAGACCACGCGTTTCGCCGGGAAGCTCGACACCGGGACGGCTGCCAAATCCGAAGTCGCGAATGTATTTGTAGAAATTGTCGGGGCCCATTTTGAGCGCCAGCTTGACCGCGGCCACATCGCTCGAGTGCTCCAGCGCTTCATGCACGGTGATGACGTGGTAGTGGTCAGCCTTGTCGTCGTGGATGACGCGGCCGGCAATCGTGATCTGGCCGCCCTGGCAGTCGATCATGTCATCGGGCTTGGTCACGTGTTGATCGAGCGCCGCTGAATACGTGACGAGCTTGAACGTGGATCCCGGCTCGTAGACATCGCTGACTGCGTGGTTGCGCAACAGTGCAGGCGTAGTGTGACGAAACTGGTTGGGATTGAAAGTGGGGCGAATGGCGAGCGCGAGAATCTGGCCGGTATGTACATCCTGCACCACTACTGTTCCGTTGGCCGCCTGCGTCTTCTCCATGGCGTGATCGAGCGCGCGCTCGGCGAGGAACTGAATATTTTCATCAATGGTGAGGACGAGATTGCGGCCAGGCTCGGGTTCGTGCTCGCTCGAGCCCATCACGCGGCGGCGCGCGTCCATTGCGGTGTACATGCGGCCGGGCACGCCGTGCAACTGCGACTCGAATTTCTGTTCAAGGCCACCGAGGCCGGTGTCGTCCACGCCGACATACCCCAGCACCTGCGCTGCGATCTGGTTGTCGGGGTAGAAGCGCTGAAACTCCTTTTGAGAGTAAATGCCCTTGAGATTGAGGGCCTTGACGCGTGCGGAGGCTTCCGGCGTGACACGGCGAGCGACCCATGCGAAGTTATGACCGGTGGTGAGGCGGGCGGCGATCTGATCCTCGCTGCTTTGCCCGTCGTCGGCGTCGGAGTGAACCGCGTCGGCCAGTGCGTGGGCAGCGGCTTTTTTGTCGTCGATCTCGGATGGATCCGCGTAAACGGAGTCCACCTGCACGGTCATCGCCAATTCGTGCAGATTGCGGTCGTAGAGAACGCCGCGGCGGGGAGCTACTTCAAAGGTGCGCTGTTGCTGCTTCTGAGCGCGGTCGACGTACTCCTGGTGGTGCATGATTTGCAGCCAGAAGAGGCGGCCCGCGATAGCGCACACCCAAAACAGAAAGAAGAGGCAAATAATCCAGAAACGCGCCATCCGGAGAGGAATTGCGCGCGGCAAGCTGCTACGGTTGCGGTGGGCACGAACTGCTGCCTGCATGGCGAATCGCTCCGGGGTAGAGTCGTGCGCCCGTATGACTCTATTGTACGGGTGTGGCAGGCGGAGTGACCTGCGCGAGGGCCGGTGCGCTCGTGTCGGCGTGAGCGCTGGGATGAATCACCTGACCGGGCTGCGGCTCGGCAAGACCCAACTGGCGCGCCATTCCATCGATGCGATCAGGCTGCGTGAGCTGTGCTTCGGCGAGCCGCAACTGGCGGTTGTCTTCGCGCAACTGGTCGCGGACCTGCTTCTCCGATTCCACGCTGTAGGAGCTCTCGATGGCGCTGAAGTGCTGCAAGCCGTAGATCATGATGAGCGAAAACAGGAGCGTGACCGCGGCGGTGAAGACGCGCATTTCGCGCACACGCACGGGATCGGACGCCTTGACCAGCCGGCTATTGTCAAAGTGCTTGGCAAAGTAGAACTCCGGCGTGCGCACACCGCGCCGGCGCGTCTGCTGGCGGGCCAGCAACTCGGCGTTGCGCTCGGCCACGCGCGCGCCCCAGCTGCGGCCGGGCTCGAAATAGGTTGTGGTGCATGCCGCCATGGTGTGTCTCCTGAAAAACAGTTGTCAGCCGTCAGTTGTCAGTTCTCAGTTCCCCACCCGACTCGTTTCAACTGGCAACTTCATTCACAATCAAGCCTGGGAACCAATCCACTCTTACTTCCCGATGAGCCCGCGCTGCACGTCCACCCGGTGAAACTGATAACTGACAACTGAGAACTGATTACTGTCTCTCTGCCGCTCTCAACTTTGCACTGCGTGAGCGCGGATTGCGTTCGATCTCTTCTTCGCCCGCCACTGCGGGCTTCTTTGTGAGGATCGTCCAGATGCCTTGTTGCGCTCCCTGGCGCAGGCTGTCTTTCACAATGCGATCTTCCAAAGAATGAAAACTGATAACGGCCAATCGTCCAGAGGGCTTAAGCAATGTGGGTGCGGCCTCCATGAGTGCCTGTATCTCGTCCAATTCGCGATTCACGTAAATCCTTAAAGCCTGAAACGTGCGTGTTGCCGGGTGAATCCTGTCTTGTTTCATTGCCGGGGCGGCCGATGCAACGATCCGTGCAAGTTGCCCGGTGGTTGTGATCTGCCGCCCGCGAACAATGGCTCTGGCGATTCTCCGCGACCTCCTTTCCTCTCCGTATTCGTAAATGAGGTCTGCGAGCTCGTGCTCCTTCGCCTCATTCACCACCTGTGCGGCGGTCATGCCCCGGCGCGTGTCCATGCGCATATCCAAGGGCCCATCCGCCATAAAACTAAAACCCCGTGCCGCTTCATCCAGTTGCAGGCTGCTTACGCCAAAGTCCGCCAGCAGGGCGTCGACTGAGGCGGGCTGCACGTGCATGGGCGCCTCGCTGAATGCTTCTCCGATCAACGTGACCGTCGGCGCCTGACTGCCCAGTTCCTCGCAAATCCGGTCCAGCTTCTCTTTCGCCAGCGCCAGCGCTTCTGGGTCCCGGTCAAAGGCGATCAGCGTGCCCTTCGGACCCAACTGCTTGACGATCTCCGACGAATGCCCGGCGAGGCCCAGCGTGCAATCCACCACCGTGCTTCCGGCCCGCACCTGGAGATACTCCATCGTTGCTGTCAAAAGAACCGGCACATGGCGTTCAGTGGATTTCGTCATGCGCTCCCCCTGGGGGGCCTTCTGATTCAATTCTTCCGGCGGAGAATCTCCGCCATTGCCCTGCGGTCGTCGGCTGTCAGTTCATTCGCAGCCATGTTCCGCTCAAAGATTTCGCGGTTGTGGACTTCGAGATACACCCTCATTCCAAAAACCGTCACTTCGGCATCCAGTTGGGCCGAGTTGCGCAGAATCTGCGGCAACAGGATCCGTGCCTGGTTGTCCATCTCCACCTGCTGGCCGTAATAGCTGGTCAGATTCAGGTATTTCTTCACGGCGTCGTCCATATCGCTGGATTCGGCCAACTGCTCTTCGCGCTTTTCCCACTCCGGCAGGGGCCAGATCTCGGCGCTCTTGCCGTTGGTGCTGGTGACGAAAAACTGCGTCACATTGGCGGCGTCCACCAGCTGCTTGAAGGCGGAGGGGAGCTTTAATCTGCCCTTTTCGTCGACCTTGGCTGGATGATTGCCGCGAAACATGATGTTGCCCCTGATTCGTTTGCCCGTTGGAGGGCCGATCTACTACCGCCTGGCGGGTCGGCTTTCGCACGTCTTTGGAGCTAATCCGGTTTGCCAGGCTGGTTCCCCAGTGTTTTGGCGCCCGTTTTTTGTGGAGACAAGGGAGAATCCGGAGTAATCTTGTCTTGAGATCAGGATGGTCCGCTCCACCGGACTCCCCTTTACTCCACTTTGAAACGATCATAGACCACATAGTTGTCCGCTCCAACAGGAAAATGTTTGCGCTAGGTAGTGTGGGAAAGGGCCCCGGTTCCAACGGGCCTAATAGTCCAAAATAGGAACAAAACCACAGTATGTAGTGTTTACCTCTTTGATTCGCGCGTCTTTGAGGGGACTATGCAGGAGTGAAGAAAGCATTTATAGAGAACAAAAAGCGAAGAACCTGCAAGCAGACACCATTTTGAAGACAAGTTTTCCACAGCCCTACTCTCCTCTTGAGCTGTTTTTTCGCTTCCCTGCGTCCACAACCACCTTCAAGAGATAAAGAAGCACGAGGACGTTGATGACAAGGAGGCTGACCCTGACCCAGGTCAGCTTGCGCATGAGCTCGTGGATCTCGAAGGGCAGGAAAGAGGCGGTGATGATCAGCGTCAGGTACTCGCCCCAGGCCTTCTCGAGGTAGAGTCCGATTCCCTCCAGGATGCCAACGGCGGCATAGCCGAAGGCGGCCAGACCGATCCGGCGCAGCATGGGGTCGTTCAGCAACGAGGCTTTGTCGAGGACGAAGTTGACGAAGCGCGACTCAGGGTTGAACTTCAGGTCGGTGGCGATGCGGGAGAGCACGTCATCGATGTCCTTGTGCAGCAGGCGCATTGCGCCCACACCAATGGCAATGAAGAATAGAGCCAGAAGAAATTTATAGGCTGCAATTAAAACCAGCCCCGTATTGTGCCTGTGGGGCTTCTGCGCGAATTTCGATCGGGAACCCGTCATGATCTCCGGCGACTCGAACTTTCAGCGAATCGTGAGTTTTATCTTACGTTACCGGCTGCATCGGGGTTCACTTGCAGCGCGAGGGGGAACGGCCAACCCATCTCCACCGGTGCGTGGGCATTAGTATGAGCCCATGGCGCAGCGCCTTGAAACCAGCCAGTGGGTGCCGTTCCCGGTGGAACTGGTGTTTGCCTTCTTCGCCAACCCGTCGAATCTGCCCCACCTGATGCCACCCAGGATGAAGGGTCGCATCGAGGATGTGCGCATGCAGCCTCCGCCACCGCGACCAGTGGCGAGCGATCCGGCGCGGCGCTTTCGCAGTGTGGCGGCTGGTGTAGGCTCTGAGATTCTCATCAGCTTTTGTCCGGTGGGCTGGCTTCCGCAGCGGGTGAGCTGGATGGCGCGCATTATCGAGTTTGAATGGAACAGCCACTTCGTGGATGAGCAGGTGCGCGGGCCGTTTTCGAAGTTTCGCCATCGCCACGGAATTGCCGCGGAGATTCGCGACGGCGTGGAAGGTACGTTGGTGACGGATGCGGTGGAGTATGCGCTGCCCGGCGGCGTGTTTGGAGCCTTGGCCGGTGGGTTGGTCAGGAAGCAGTTGCAGCAGTCGTTCGATTACCGGCAGAAGAGGCTGCCCGAGGTGCTGGCCGCCGCGTCGCGACAGGCTGTGCAACGCGGGCAAGACAGTGGTCGGGGAACGGCGAGTTGACACCTGATCGCTCAGTGATCCATTGATCACTGCCACTACGGCAGCTATTCACTGATCACTGTCTCTCACTGATCCATGAGCACTGATCCCTGACCACTGACTACTGTTCACTTCTTCTGGCTCAAGAGCCCTTCGCGATCGAGCACGTTGCCTTCAAGGATCAGCGTCGAGATGCGGCGGACGTTCCAGATGCTCAAGCTGGGATCGCCATCGACGACAAGAATGTCGGCGCGACGGCCGGCGGCGATTTGCCCCAGCTCGCTCCAGTTGAATTGAAGCGCGTAGTTATTGGTGGCCGCGGCAAGGGCCTCGCGCGGGGATAGGCCGAGACGCACCATCATTTCAAGCTCAGTGTGCATGGAGATGCCCGACATGGTGCCCGTGACGGGTGCGCCGGAAGCTGCGAGGTAGTGCGGATAGGCAGTGAAGATGGTTTGGTTGATGTGCCATAGCCGCATCGCCGACTGATCGGCCTTCTTGCGCAGACCCTCTTCCATCCATCGCTGCGACATGGCAGGCAGGTGGTGCGTCCAGGGCGCGAGCGGATACACCGACTCGCCGGTGGAGCGACCGGGGGGATCGAACATACGCGCTGAGTCGAGCAGTTGAGAAGCCGGCTCGTGCCACAGGTTGCGATGGCCCGGGAGGCGCAGGAAAAACATGCTGAAGGTGGGCATCAACGCAGCGTGATGAGCGGCCAGGAAGTTGGCGTAATCGCGAACGTGGGTGTCGGTGGGCGGCAAGCGCTCGGAGTAGTCGTAGGCGGTAGAGGCGGCGGGCCCTTCGGGGTCGTCTCGAAGCGGACGCTGCAATTCGTCGGGAACGACGCCCAGTTCGTAGCGGCCCATGTGCAGCAGCCCGTCCACGCCGGCGTCAATCCCGACGCGATAGGGCGTGGCGGCAAATTCGCCGTAGGTAACGAGCCCCATCTGGTGGGCGTGGGCGATGATCCACTGGGCGTTGGCGGCGGTAATGTTGTGGCCCAGCCAGAAAACCTTTGTGCCCAGCTTGGCGGTGTCGATCATCTGCCGCAGGGTATCTTCAGGGCTAAGTTCCACTGGGCGGACGCCCTCGCGCAACTTGGTGGTCCATCCGGGGTGGCTGACAAGCAGGCTCCAATCGTCGGTAGAGCCGACGGAGTCAAGCAGATAGAGATGAGGGCTGGGATTGGCGGCGAAATCGATGTGGCCGCGCCGATTGTCGGAGCTGGCAACAACGGTGGTGACGCCCATGTAGAGATTGGCGTTAGCCTCGCCCTGGTTGTTCATTCCGGCAAAGCCATCCACCAGACCGGGGATGATGAATCTTCCGGTGCAATCGATAACGCGCGCGCCCTTGGGAATCGGCAGCGATGCACGAGTTCCGACATCCGTGATGCGTCCATTCTGCACAATGACGATGGAGTCGGGCTGATCTTTTGCCGAGTGTCCCCAGTCGGTGACGTCCACAATGGTGCCGCCGGCAAGCACCAGGGGAATGGGCGCTTGCGACCAGGACAGGACTCCGCTCAGAAGCGATCCAACGATCCACAGCAGGAAGAAACGATCAAGTCGCATGGCAAAAACAGTCTGATGTGGATTGTCGCACAGCGATATGGCCGGAATGGTTACACGAACCTGTCTGCAATGCACACCCGATGGATGACAACTGCGGTTTAGCTGGCGACCAAAGTAGGCCGCTGGCGGCGTGCGAGCAACGGGAGAACCTGCGCATGCGCATCTTCAACCGTCAATCCGTACTTGGCGCGCAGGTCGTCGATCTTGCCGTGCTCAATAAAGTGATCGGGCCAGCCGATGCGCACCACCGGAATCGCAATGCCCATCTCGTCGAGAGCTTCGAGCACGGCGGAGCCGAAGCCGCCCATCTTCACATGATCCTCAATGGTGACGAAGACGGCGACGCGGCGCGCGTATGCCTCGAGCATTTCGCGGTCGAGCGGCTTGACGAAGCGGGGATTGATGACGGCGGCGGAGTAGCCTTCGCGCTCCAGCCGGGCGGCGAGTTCAGATGCCATCGATGTCATGGCTCCGAGGCCGAGAATCGCGACGTCGGAGCCATCGGCCAGCACCTCGGCCTTGCCGACGGGCAGCAACTGCGGCTCGGGCTTGCGAACCACGCCAACCACGGCGCCACGGGGATAACGGATGGCGCTTGGTCCCGGAAGCTGAAGGCCGGTCTTCATCATGTCGGCCAATTCGTCTTCATCCTTGGGAGCCATCAGCACCATGTTAGGAATGCCGCGCAGATAGCTGATGTCGAACAGCCCGTGGTGCGTGGGGCCGTCGTCGCCGGACAGGCCGGCGCGGTCCATGCAGAAGAGCACGGGCAGCTTTTGCAAGGCCACGTCGTGCACAATGGGGTCGAAGGCGCGCTGCAGGAACGTAGAGTAGATGGCACAGACCGGACGGAAGCCCCGCGTGGCCATGCCGGCCGCAAAAATCACGGCGTGCTCCTCGGCGATGCCAACATCGAAGTAGCGCTTGGGGTGGTGGGGACGGAAGAGATCGAGGCCGGTGCCGTTGGGCATGGCCGCGGTGATGGCTACGATGCGTTCGTCTTTGTTGGCCAGTTCGACAAGCGTATTTGCAAAACTTTCAGAGTAGGTGGGCAGCCCGGTGGGGCGAGTGTTTCCGGTTTCTGGATCGTAGGGTCCGAGGCCGTGAAACTTCTTCTGCAGATCCATGGCCGGCTGAAAGCCGCGACCCTTTTGCGTGAGTACGTGCAGCAGGACGGGGCGATCGGCGTTCTTGAGGAACTTGAACGTCTCAACAAGCTGAGGCAGATTGTGGCCGTCGATGGGTCCGTAGTATTCCAGGCCGAATTCCTCGAAGAGCATGGAGGGCCAGAGCATGCCTTTGGCGGCTTCTTCGGCGCGTCGCATGACGGTGACCGCGGTTTTGCCACCGATTTTCTGGACGATCTTCTTGGCCGAGTCGTGCAGATGCTGGTAGTGCTCGTTGGTGACGATGCGGTGGAAGTAGCGCGCAATGGCGCCGACGTTGCGGTCGATGGACCACTCGTTGTCGTTAAGCACGATGATGAGGCGCTTGGTCTGCTCGGCGATGTTGTTGAGGGCCTCGAACGAGATGCCGTTGGTGAAGGCAGCGTCGCCGGCCACGGCAATGACGTTCTCGTTGCCGCCGGCCAGGTCGCGGGCCACGGCCATGCCGAGGGCGGCGGAGAGCGCGGTTCCGGCGTGACCGGCCCCATAGCAATCGTGCTCGCACTCGGTGCGGAGCATGAACCCGTTCAATCCGCCGGGCTGGCGAATCGTCTCAAATCGCTCGCGGCGTCCCGTGAGGATCTTGTGGGTATAAACCTGGTGGCTGACGTCGAAGAGGAACTTGTCCTGGGGGGTGTTGAACACGTAGTGCATGGCCATCGTGAGTTCAACTACGCCAAGATTGGGGCCGAGGTGGCCGCCAGTCTTCGACAGCGATTGGATGAGGAATGCGCGAATTTCTTCCGCCAACTCCGCCATTTGCGCATAGTTGAGGCGCTTGAGATCAGCGGGGGAATGGATCGCTTCCAGCAGTGTTCCCATGTACTTCCTTCTCCCGAGACCCAAACTGGCGGGATATCCCAAGAAAAAAGCCCCGGAGTGCCGGGGGCCTTCCAACCGGTGTTGCCAAGTCCAAGTATACCAACACGCCGAATCCGGCGCTGAAGCATTAGACGGTTACCGGCGGGGGAAGGTTGGGAGGGAAGAAAAACTGATCGGCGCGCGGCCAGTTCGCTTCCGTCCCACCAAACTTCAAAGCGGTACATGGAAACCCGAGCCGACGTGCGCCGAGAGCTAACCGGACAAAACGGGGCACCGCGGAGGATTCTGGCTCAGTTCGCCGGAGTAACCGTGCCCACGAGGGTGAGGTCGATGCCTACTTCCTTGGCTACCTTGAGGATAAAGATGCTTGGGTCTTTCAGGCCCCACTTGACGTAGGGAACGTTGAATTGCCCTTTTGCCGTGAGGTTGGCGCCCTCGATATGGATCTGCATGGGGACGGTTACGTCGTGCGGTGCGCCATGGAGCGTGAACACGCCGGTGACCTGAATGGAGGAGTCGCCGGCGGGCGCGATGGTGCCTTGATAGGTCCTGGGAACGAACGACACCTCGGAAAACTGGTTGGCGTTCAGCACGTCGGAACTCATCTTCTTGTCGCGGCTCGGCTCGCCGCTGTTGCCGCTACCCGCCGCAACCACCACCGAGCCCGTCATCATGGACGCGGTGCTGTCGAATGTGATGGATCCGCTCTGGACGTGAAAAGTTCCCTCCACGTGGTGGCCGCTTCCCGCCAATGCGAAGGCAACGTGGCTCGCATCTGAATTGACGGTGAAGGTTTGAGGCTGGGCAAACGCAACGGAGCCGAGGGACATTGAGAGCGCGAGGATGAGAGCTTTTGCGACAGTCTTCATGAGTTTTCTCCTGTAGGACCGGGGTCTTATTGATTTTGAACGGGATGCGCAATGTTCTGCAACACCCAAAGGCTGATGGAAGCAATCTGTTGGTCGGGCAGGTATTCATGTCCGGGCATATCGGTTCCTAGAATTCCGAATTTGGCCATCTGCGCGATGCGAATCATCCGTTCTTCGCGTGTGCCTGAACCCGGCAGGTCGTAGAAAGGGCCGTCGATCAGATCCGTCGGAAGACGCTTGAAGCCGGCTTCCCATGTGCTGTGCGTGCGGCCATCCGCGGCGTGACAGGTGGCGCAGTAGCGTTGGTAGAGGGACCTTCCCTCGGCTGGATTGGCAGCTTGCACCGCGGCGGTGGAGGGTTGCCAACGCCTCACTTCGGCGATGTGTTGCTGCGCGTCGGCCCCGCGAAGGCTTGCGAGATAGGCCACAAGGTCGCCTCCACGTTGGTCGCGGAAGAGAAACGCAAACGTGGGCATGATGGATGCGCCGCTTACCTCAGGCGGGTCATAGAAATGGGCCTTGAGCCAGAGGGCGGAACGACGCACGCCCACCTGCGAGAGGTCGGGCCCTTGCCGGCGATTGCCGATGAGCGGAGGATGCTGCAGGCGGATTTCCTGAATGCTTTCGACGGGCCCCCACATAAGGACGTCAGAGGTGTTGGGGCGCACATATTGCGAATGGCAACTGATGCAGCCCTCGGAGATATAAACCTGGCGTCCGCGCTCGATCTGTGACGAAGGTGAGGTTTGACGTGCGGGTTGCAGGACGCGATTCAGGCCGAACGCGGCAAGAAGAACCACTTCGGCCAGAACGATCTCGCGCATTCGACTGAGGAAGAGCCGGAACAGCCAGGGGAGCAGAATGACCACTCCCGATGCCAGCACGAACGCGGGCGGAACATAGCCGAGGTTCTGCCCCATGCCGATTCCCAGCACCGATGCGGACCAACCGGCGACGGCGTAAATCCAACCGGCCTGGCGGCCCCGTTCGGCCGCGGTGGAGACGGGCGCGAACAGCGAGGGATAGGCAACGAGAGCCACCGAGTAGAGCGAAACGCCAATGGGATAAAGGATCGACGCAACCAGGATGCGGTCGGGCGAAAGAAGCAGCAGGCAGGCGCAGCCCAATGCAACAAAGGCTCCGTAGAGAACAAATGAGAGGCCTTTGCGCCGGAGGAGCCACGCGCTGGCGAGGGCTGCAGCGAAATGGAGTGCTGCATTCGTCCAAAGGTGGATTGAACCTTGCCACGTTCCGGATTTCAGGGCTGGAGTGTTCTGGATGATGAAGAACGCTGCGGAGTCAAGCCAGACGAGCGCAGCAAAGCTGGCGAGTACGAGAAGGAAACTTCGCCCAGTCTGTGGTGGATTGGGCGCTTGCGGAGGGGTCTCCGGGGCGCTCCGCAGAGGCAGGCAGAGAGCGGCAAAGCAAAGGATAGCGGCGGTCGCGGCCTGCACTTGCGGCGTGGCTGTAAAGAGCAGAGGAACGTTGCACGCGAAGTAACCGATGCCGGTGCCGAGACCGACCTTGAGCAGCGCGTTGCGATTGCCGACCCATTGGTGCAGGTTCGTGACCAGCGTGACCGTGAGAACGCCGAGTGCCGCACCGATGAGGAACGAAAGGGCCGTGGCTGCGACGAAGCTGAGCGGCAGTAGCGTGAACAATGCCGCCGCGCTCGATGCTCCCAGACCAACGCGAAGGCGCAGGTTCGGCGATTGGATGAATCGAATGCGCGGAGTAAGCAGGCTGAAGAGAATTCCGCCGATGGCCATCGCGGCCATCACGATCTTCAGGTGAGTTTCCGCAATGCCGAGAGTGGCGAGCCGTTGCAGGAACGCGAACTGCGCGAAGATGAGGAAATAGGTGTACGTGATCGCGACAAGGACGACGCCTTGCCACGACGAAGTGCGCGACTTACCGGGCGGCATTGGCCAACCAGCCTCGGCGCAGACCAACGGCCTGGATTACGACAAAGGTCCCGTCTGAAATGGCAACCGTCAGCCATCCGGCCTCAAGCGCGCCGACCATGATCTGCTGCAAGACAAAGATGGCCACAGCGCTGCGCGTGAAAGCGGTGAGCAGCCAGACCATCTCGAGCTTTGACTTCTCGGCACTGCACCAGACGAGGTACGCACCGTAAAGACACGCCAGCCCTACCGAGAATACGAACGCGCCAATGAAGGAGACGAACGGAAGCGCGTCAGCAGGCACGTGCAGGCGCATGAGGCCCAGGGTGAGTTCCGGTGCGAGGATGAGCAGCGCACCGGTTGCGGTGTCTGAGGCGCCTGTCAGCAACTGATATGCGAAGAGGATGCGACGATTCATGCTATCTGCTCCTGTGCAACGGGGATCGCAGCGGGGGTTGGTTCGCGAAGCACCGTTGAAGCATCGACGAACCAATCGAGGGACGCAAGTAACATGCAAATCCCCGTCACCAATCGCAGTATGTAGAGGACATTGCGTGTGGGACCGGGAACGATGGTGAATGTGGGATCGAAGCCCTCAAGCCAGCCTGCCACGGTGATAACGACAATGTAGCCGACGACACTCGCATGCCAAAGATAGAACGAGCGGGATCGGTTGAAGATCCATCCGTCTTCACCCATAAGTTGGATCATGACGAAGATGAGAAGGCTCGACGTGAAGCCGGCCATCGCGACAAACGAATGACCCACGAGGCCGTCGGTGAATTTGAAGTGGTCGAGAACGCCGGGAAGAAAAAAGATCCAGCCTGTGAGCACCAGCGCGCCCCACCACCACAAAAAGGCGTAACGCCAACGGCGCGTGTTGCTTCCCCACTCGAAGGCCGCATAGTAGGCCGGCATGAGCGGCAACCACACCAGCAGGCTGCCGAGGCTCAGGTACTGCGCGGGGCTGTGGTGGCTGGTGTCCGCATGACCCAGCGCGAGGCACAACAGGGATTCTGCAACAAGCACGGCCCAGCCGATATTGATGAGCCTTTGGCTCGCAACTTTGCGGCGCGTGATTCCGAACGGCAACATCAACAGAATGACAACGACCATCAACGAGGATTCAAGCTGGCTTGTTCCGGTGGGACCGCCAGTATCGGGGTTGACGGCGGGATAGAGGCCGGGACTGGATTCAATATATAGAGCGAAGGGCACGGCCAGCAGAATCGCGAGGCCGACAAGCTTTGCCGCGCGGCCGGCTATGGTGGCATGCTTCGGGTCACGCCAGTTTCTTACCATGGCGACAACGAGTAGCAGCCAAAGTGCGATGAGCGCGACCGGGAACACAACCCGCGCATAGCCGCTCCAGTCGAGAAAGAGCTTGCCGCTGGAGTGACCGGACAGCCAGGAAAGCGAGCCTACAAAAAGCGCGACGGACCACACCCACAGAACGGGCCGGCACCACTTCGCTAGATCGCCGTGGTCCGCGCCATAGGTGACGAAGAGAAAGCCAACCAGCGGGAGGCTCGTCCACCCGTAGAGCATCAGGTTCATGTGCACCATGATCCAGCGGCCATAGGTCCATTCGCCGAGGAGTTGGTTCAAGCCGGGAACGAGCAGAAGAATCGCGATCATCGTACCGATGGCATTGGCGACGACCAGCCACAGAAGGCTGTGCCACGCAGCGCTGGAAACCACGCGCGGCATGCGATAGGGACTCGCAGATTCATCGCGCATACTCTGGCTCATGAATCTTTCCATCGCGCATTTCCAGAACACGATCGCAGCGCTCGGCGAGACCACGATCATGCGTGGCCATCAGCAGAGTCACGCCTTCGGTGGCGACCACATCGAGCAACAGCTCAAACACTATCGCGCTGGTATGTTCGTCCAGCGAGCCGGTGGGCTCATCGGCGAGCAGTATCTTCGGCTTGTTCATCAACGCGCGGCAGAGTGCAGTGCGCTGACGCTCGCCGCCAGACAACTTCTGGATGCGCTGGCCAAGTCGATGGCTGAGGCCGGTGCGATCGGTAAGCTGACGAAGCCGAGCCTGTGCGATGCGGCGATCGATTCCCGCGGCAACGGTGGGTATGAGGCAGTTCTCTTCGAGCGTCAGATCGGGTATGAGGTTGTGGAGTTGAAAAACAAATCCAACCTCATGCCGCAACAGGCGCAGAAGATTGCGGCGCTCGTTGACCTCGATGCCATTGACCGCGACGCGCCCGCGATCGGGCGTATCAAGACCGCCAAACAAGTGCAGCAGCGTGCTCTTGCCACATCCTGAGGGACCGCAGAGAGCCACTGTCTGACCTTGGACGGCCTCGAAGTTCGCGCCTTGCAGCACGGTGATGGTTTCATCGTCGTAGCTCTTCCACACGTCTTCCGCGCGAAGAACGACGCGCGATTGCTCGTTGTGTTGGGCGGCGTTCGTCATTCGAAGCGAAGCGCCTCCACCGCACGAATACGCATGGCATAGAAGGCTGGATAGAGCGCACCCGCGACTCCTGTGAGCAGCGCCAGCACGATCACAATCAGCAGAATCATCGGGCGGATGGTGACGTCGACATAGCCGTGCAGCGCGGGGACCAGCTTCAAGGCGTACAAAAAGCATGTCCCGATGGACAACCCCGCAACCGCGCCCAGCAGCGACACCATCGCAGATTCGCCAAAGATCATGCTTGCGATCTGCACATTCGAGAATCCGTTGACGCGCAGGATGGCGATTTCGCGAATGCGCGTAAATACCGACATGATCATGGTGTTCGCCACGCCGAACCCGCCCAGCAACAATCCACAACCGCCTACCGCCCATGCGGTGGCTTTCAGTATCTTGAATTGCGAGTACGAGCGGTTGAACTCCGCATTCTCAAGCCCGACGAGGTTTGAGTAGTTCGATTTCACCATGCCTTTAAAGGCTGCGACGTCGTCTTTGTTGCGCAGCTTGATGGTGATCACGGAGGAAGAGCCCTGTTTGTGAAAGAAGTTTTGCGCGGAGGCGAGCGGCATGAATACACCGCCGTCTTCAAACCCGTTGGCGGTTTTCACGATGCCGATGACGTGGAAGGTGGCGTGCCCGATGGGCACATGACTTCCGAGCGTAGCGCCGAGGAACTCTGCCGCTCGCTCGCCCAGGGCAACGTCGTCGGCGTGTTGGCCGAAGTTGGCGCGATCACCCGCGACCCACACCGCTTTGCGCATGCGCGGGTCTTCGGCAGTGACGCCGAAGCACGTGATGATGGGGTTGCTGGCGCTGGAGACGACGCCGAACAACACGGGGTCGGCGTGCGACACCATCGGCCATTTCGTGATGGCGTCCGCCGCGCTCTGAGGCACGCTGCTGAAGAAGAGATCGGAGACGTTGCGCTCGAAGACGATGATTTCGCTATCGCTGGAAAGGATGCCGGAAAACATGCCGATGGCGCCCTGGAGGATGGTCACGACCGTGAGCATGGCCGCAACACTGAAAGCGATTCCGGCGACGCTGATCAATGACCGGATACGATGCCTCTGCAGATTCGTCCAGACGAGCCTGACGAAAATCAAAGCCGGTCTCCCTCCGTTAACTTGCACGCACTCTGAGTGACCCGCGCAAGTTCCTGGTCCAAGTCTCTGCGAAGACTGTCAAGAAAAAACAGGGCCGGTCGTGATCGTAGCAGTCGACGCATGGTCTTGTCCCCTAGAGCGATGAAGCGCGCCAGACGCTGAACGGCGTTGCGAGTGCCGATGGCCACGGCGATGTTGGGGCGGTCGAGCTCGATGTCGCGGGCCGCGGTCTTGCCGGTTTGCGATGTGTTCTGCAGCACGTCCTTGAGGTCGTCGACAATTTGATAGCCGAGGCCCCAGAACATGGCGATGCGCTCAAGCAGTTGAATATCGCGCGGGGAGGCGTTGCCCAGCATGGCGGGAAGAACCAGGGTGAGCCGGATCAGCGAAACGGTCTTGCCCCGCGCGATCAGTTCAGTAGTTTCGCGGTTGTGCGGCAGGCCGAAGTAGTGGAGGTCGAGGCTCTGGCCGTTGAGCAGGCCATCGACGCCGAGACGCTGTTCGAGATACGCCAGGACCTGCGGCTGGCGGCTCTGCGGGCAAGCACCGATGGCGCGCCATGAGAGTGCGTACGCGCGATTGATGAGGGCCAGTGCGGACAGGATGGCTCCCGCTTCTCCGAAGACGATGTGAGCGCACGGTGCGCCGCGCCGCTCCTGCGCGTTGTCCATGCACGGCAGATCGTCGAACAGCAGCGATGCCGTGTGAAAACACTCGAGCGCAATGGCGAGATCCTGGGCGTGCGCCGGGTCGAGCCCATACGCCATCGCCACCTGGTAGACCAGCCGTGGGCGAACCAGGCTGCCGGGATTATCCAGCACATGGCGAAGCGCTTCTTCGAAGTGGGGATCGAGCGAGCGCGGCAGCGGCAAAGAGGCGCTGAAAGCATCCGCGAAAGATCTGGTTTCCAATGAATCCATAGTGGGGGCCGCTGGCACGCTGGTC
The DNA here is from genome assembly GCA_003151435.1 of Acidobacteriaceae bacterium. Classification (GTDB taxonomy): domain Bacteria; phylum Acidobacteriota; class Terriglobia; order Terriglobales; family Acidobacteriaceae; genus Telmatobacter. The sequence goes on along the minus strand of PLXP01000134.1, from coordinate 20,179 downwards.
CTCGTTTCTATTCGGTTGCGGGCAATCTTGCCGGTGGAGAAGCGACTCGCCTGGGTCGTGCGGCTCTGCGGTCGCCCTTGCCCGTTTACTTACTAAGTGAGACGAACCGACACCAGCTTCGGAAAGCGATGAATCGAGCTTCATTCGATGACGATTTGTTCATCTTCTACCTTGATCGAGCTATCGGTCGTTGTTCAAACGACAAAGTGGCCTATGCACTAGATGCGACTGTTTCCGGTTGGGTGCATACTTGTGCCGGAAGGTACGCCAAGTGTGTGTGCGGATAGCCGTTAGCTTACCGCCCGAAGATGACGTCATACCCAAGCCAGAATGACAAAGCGTTCATGCTGCCGGACGCGAAAAAGGTGTGCCGGCACGAAATGTTCCATTAAAAGTTGCGGTGCATACACTAAGATTCCGTCATGCGGCTCCTGCTGGTTGAAGATGAAGTGGATATACAAAGCTTTCTTCGCTGCTCACTTGAAGAAGCCGGGTATCAGGTGGAGGCTGCGGCGGACGGGAAAACTGCGGAGCGACTCGCCGCCGACGGCGTCTATGACGTTCTGATTGTCGACCTTGGGCTTCCGGACCAGGACGGCATCACCCTGATTCTGCGTCTGCGGCAGATGGGAGTGAGGGCGCCGGTGCTGATTTTGTCGGCGCGGCGGTCAGTCGATGACCGTGTGCGAGGCCTGGAGCAAGGCGGGGACGATTATTTGACCAAGCCCTTTGCATTGGCAGAGCTGCTGGCGCGGCTGCGCAATCTGATCCGGCGCAACAGCCCTCAACCCAGCGAAGCCACGCGGCTGCGCGTTCAGGATCTCGAGCTGGATTTGCTGCGGCGGGAGGCTTTGCGATCGGGCCAGGATTTGCAACTGACACCGCAGGAGTTTGTTCTCCTCGAATATCTCTGCCGCAACGCCGGGCGCGTTGTCACTCGCTCGATGATCCTGGACCAGGTGTGGGGAATGCGGATCCAGCCGGATACCAACGTGGTGGACGTACACATCTATCGCTTGCGGGGAAAGGTGGATGGCAAGGGGCAACAACCGCTGATACGAACCTTGCGAGGTGTGGGCTATGTCCTCAAAGACAAGTAAGCCGGTGATGCGCAGCGCTGCGTGGCGCATCTCGCTGTGGGCGACCCTTGCATTCGCGTGCGGCACCATGCTGGCCTTCGTATTCCTGCAGAGCTTTGTTGCCAACGATATTCAGAGGCGCAGCGATGCGTGGCTCTCGGGAGAGGTAGAGGTGCTGGGAGACGTGGCTGAGCGCACTCCCAAGGACGCGTTGTACGACCGCGTGGTTGGCGAGGTTGCAGAGTTGGCCGGCAAGGAAGTGCCGAACAAGCTGCCGTCGGAGAGCAACTCGAACGACTCCGTCTTTTTTCTGCAGACAGGGCTCGACGGCTCACTCAAGCTGTGGGTTGGCACGGGAAATGGCGCGGCGGATCTGAAGGCTATTCAGGCAACCAGCGTCGTTTCAGACCGGCCTGTCGACGTTCGTGTGAGCGGATTCGGGGTGCCTTTTCGCGTGGCGTCGACCAAGATCGGCGATGGTACACGCATCTATCTCGGCCTGTCTGAACGCGACGAGCTTCGCGTGCTCAGAAGTCTTCGCCTGCGGTTTTTTGTTCTGTGGCTGCTGCTGGTTCTTCTCGGATTTCTGATTGTGTTCTTCACCACGCGACGGATGTTGAGCCACGTGCGCGGAATCACGGAAGCCGCATCAAGAATCGGAAGCACAGACCTGAATACGCGCGTGCCCACCACCATGCGCAACGACGAAGTGGCGCAACTTGCACTTACACTCAACCACATGCTCGACCGCATTGAAAACTCGATGCACCAGTTGCACACCATTACGGATTCGCTGGCGCACGATTTGCGCAGCCCGCTGACAGCGATCCGCGGAAAGCTGGAAACATCGCTCTCCACGGCGCGGGATGGCGAACAGGCCGAGCCTATTGTCTGCGCGATTGAAGAACTGGATCGCCTGACCGACTTTCTGAACAAGTCGCTGGATGTTGCCGAGGCCAAGGCGGATGCGCTTCGGTTGTCTCCGAGCGAGATCGACATGGACGAACTGCTGCGAGCGATGATCGATCTCTATGAGCCTTCGATGTCAGACAAGACCCTGCGCGTGAGCCTCACGAGCGGCGGCCCGCTAAAGATTGTGGCAGACGCGGCGCTGATTCACCGGATGATTGCGAACCTCTTTGACAACGAACTCAAGCATCTCCCCGCGGGGTGCAGAGTGTCGATACGGCTTGAGCCCAAGAATGGAGCGGCTTCGCTGGTGTTGGAAGACAATGGACCGGGATTTGAGGACGAGATCCGTCCTCACCTGTTCGAACGGCGTGTGAAGGGTCGGGAATCCAATGGCCACGGGCTTGGCCTGGCGTTCGTTGAGGCCGTCGTGAGGGCGCATGGGGGCACTGTTTCCGCATCCAATCGCCAGGGAGGCGGCGCGCAAATCGCGATAAGCCTTCCGCTGGCGCCCCGTGAGGGGGCGCATTTCCCTGTCGCGGTGATGTCCGGATCGAAGTGATTTCGCGACACACCTGGCGAACTCGAGTTGCGCGGAGGAAGTGCTGTGACTCATTTGGCGTTTGCTCGCGATTCGCTGGCCCTTCTGTGTGGCCTGCAAGGCCTGGGAACCATCGCGGTCGACCTGAACCGTACTCACGCCACTAACCCCTTGTGGACTGCGCACGCCCGGTTTCACGTTGTGTGGCAGGCAGCGAACATGGCCCTGCTGGCGCTGCTTGAGGTAGCTCTCGTCCTGTTCTACGGGCCATTCCAGGAGCAGCGATTCTACCTGGCGGCCGTGATGGCAGCGGTCCCGATGGCAGGTTTCTTCGCACCGCTGATCGGTCGCAGAATCTACGGCGGAGCTCTCTCCGATCCGAACGGAATCCCTCCGGCAAACGTCAGACTCTTCGGGCGAACCTTCAAGGTTGACCTGAACACGGCGGTAATCATCATGGCGTTGTTAACTCTGGTCGCCATCATCGCGATTTACAGGCTGTAGCGGAAGTGGGCCGGCATCGCAGGCTGTCACCGCGCGGCGAGCATTGTAGGATGGCTTGGTGGAGCATCAGGGGAGTGTGCAATCGTGGGCAAGATTTGTAAGCCAATTCTTTGGTTCGCGGTGGTGGCGTCTGTCGGAACAGTGATCTGTGCCTCTCCGCTAGCGGCGTCAGGGCAGGTGCTGGAGCCGCAGCCGCAATCCACCACGCCCAACCCTCTTGCCGATCCGACGATGAAGCCGGGCAAGATGCTGCTATTCGACCTGGAAGCACGGTTTGCCAAGGACGTAGCCGCGCGCGGCGGAGCGGCGTTTGCCGACTGGTTTGCCGACGACGGCGTGGCGCTGGGTAACGGAGCGCCTCCCCAGCACGGCAAGGTGGCGATCACAAGGTCTGCCAACTGGTCACCCCAGGTTTACCAGCTTTCGTGGACTCCGACGGACGCGATGATGGGGCCGTCGGGGGACATGGGCTACACGTGGGGCCACTTCGAGGGGCACAGCAAGGACGCCAACGGGAATCCCATCACGACCACGGGGCGGTACATCACCGTCTGGCGCAGGCAGCCGGATGGGAACTGGAAGGTCGTTCTGGACGCCGGGAGTAACGAGCCGGCGGACGCCGGGGATTGCTGCAAGCTGCCCGCGGGAAGCTGAGGATCCCCCTGGAGAGGGTAAGCCGGCAATTGTCGACCCATGCTTTCTGCAAAATATGCGAAAGCATGGGACCGGATGCGTGTGGAGATCGGAGAAATCGTCTCCATTCAGCGCCAGGATCCGTGCCAGTTTGTGCTGCGCATCACACGCGGCGCAATCCATTCGTAATTTGCGGCCAGTCAACGACTTGGGAAAACCGGTTACTTAGGTTGTAGCAAGCCATGGCCTGAGATTCCCCCCTTTGTGGCACAGCCAAACGCGCTTCTTTCTCCCATACTTGGAGAGACACAGGTGCGTGGAAGCCCATGGGCGCGATTCAGGGTTATCAGCAAGGGGAACTTCCGAGGATGATTTCGCGGTCAGAATTCGACGTCTTTGACCGCAATCCCGATCCCGCGCTGGATGAGTTGACGGAACTGGCCGGAGTGCTGAGCCTGGCTGACTACGCCTACATGGGCTGGACTGATTTCAATCGCCTGTGGTTCAAATCCAGGTTTGGGTTTACGGCGGCCGATCAGGACCGCACGGCCACTGCCTGCCGATGGGTGGTGGAGACAGGCCAACCGCTGCTGGTAGAGGATGCGGCGGCAGACCGGAGGTTCCCTCCCGAGGGGATTGAAGTTCCGGGCGGCAAGCCTTGCCGATCCTATGCTGGAATTCCGCTGATTACAGGCCACCACATGGTGGGGACGCTCGCGATTCTTGCGCGGAAGCCAAAGCATTTTAGCCGCGAACACTTGACGTTGTTGGAGGTTCTGGGCCGCCAGATCGTGACGCGACTGGAGCTTTACAACCGCATGAGGGCGCAGGAGCAGGCGCAACGAGCGCGGCAGCGCACGGAACGTGCCCTGGCCATGGAACGATGCTTCGTGGCCGCAACTCTCGACTCGATTCCCGCGCTGGTGGCGGTACTGGATACGGCGGGGCGCGTGGTGCGGGTGAACCAGCCGTGCGCGCAATTGACAGGGTTGAGTTTGGCCGAGGCGGCTGGGCGGCCATTTGTTGAAGAGGTGCTGGAGGGCGACGACCGGCATTGGGCGGCGGCAAAGCTGCGTGAAGCCGCGGCGGGACAGGTTTCTGGCCCGCACGAGACAGACTGGCGGATTGCCGGTGACCTGACCCGGCGCATCAGCTGGACACTCCGGCCGTTGAAGGGGCCAAACAGCGAAATCCAATACCTGATCGTGAGCGGCCAGGATGTGACCGACCAACGCGAGACGGAGATGGCGCTGCTCTCAAGCGAAACCCGTTACCGGCAAGTGGTCGAAAGCAGCCTCGGTTTCGTCTTCACATGCTCCATGGAAGGCCGGCTGACCTCGCTGAACGCGTTTACTGCGGAGACCCTTGGTTATCGCGTAGAGGATCTGACCGGGCGCTCGGTGACGGAGCTGTTGGACGCGGGTGGGGCAGCCGCATTTCAGGAGTGCCTGCGCACGCTTGAAACCAAAGACGAGTGGCAGGGCGCATTGCCCGTGCGTCGCAGCGATGGTGTCTACCGGCGGATCGCCTTCCGCAGCCGGCGTATGGAACTGCACGGGGAGCGGCCTTTTGTGCTGAACCACGGCGTGGACGTGACCGAGCAGCACGAGGCGGAGGAAGCGCTGCACCTGGCGACACGGCAGCGAGAACTGATTTTGGAGTCGGTGGGCGACGGCATTTACGGCATCGACATGGAGGGGCGCCTCACGTTTATCAACGAGGCAGCCGCACGCGCTTTGGGTTATACGCCCGACGAGTTGACCGGGCGCGACATCCACGAGATCATTCACCACAGCCACGCCGACGGAACGCCTTACTTGAGGATGACCAGCCCGATTCTGCAGGGGATGCGGAGACAAGAAACCGTGCGCATGCGCGACGAGGTTTTCTGGCGCCACGACGGCACGTCCATTCCGGTGGAATATAGCGCGAATCCTCTGATTGAAGACGGCCACATCTCCGGCATGGTGGTGGCGTTCCAGGATGTTTCAGAGCGACGGCGCCTGGGAAAGATGAAGGACGAGTTCATTTCCACGGTGAGCCACGAACTGCGCACGCCGCTTACCTCGCTGCGCGCATCGCTGGGGCTCATCTCGTCCGGTTCGCTTGACAAGCGGCCGGAGAAGCAGCGCCAGATGATCGAGATGGCGATTGGCAACTGCGACCGCCTGGTGCGGCTCGTGAATGACATCCTGGATTTCGACAAGGTGGAAAAGGGCCGGCTGCCGCTGCACCGTACTGCGGTAGAGGCTGTGGATCTGCTGCGCCGCGCGGCGGACGTGGCTTACACCTCGGCTACGCAGGTACACATCAGCTTCCGCATTGAGGCCGTTCCGGCGCAGGTAATGGCCGATGAAGAACGGATCATGCAGGTGCTCAATGAACTGGTGGCAAATGCCATCAAGTTCTCGCAGCCCGAGACGCTGATCCAGCTCAGCGCCGAGCGCGCAGGCGATAGCGAAGTCTGCTTCCTGATCGAGGATCAGGGCCAGGGCATCGCGCCGGAGAAGCTGGATCACATCTTCGACCGCTTTCAGCAGGGCGACGCGTCGGACTCTCGCGCATTGGGCGGCACAGGCCTAGGGCTGGCCCTCTGTCGCAGCATTGTGGAGCAGCACGGCGGCCGAATCTGGGCTGAGAGCACGCCGGGCAAGGGCAGCCGATTCCTGTTCACGCTGCCTGCGGCTCCCGGCGGCTCCCACTAAGAGTCCGTCGCACCCGATGAACCTCTCAATAACGCCCCTGAAGAGTAACTACAGGTTGAATCCCTCCACCGTGATGCGCGGACGCTCGCCGCGTGTGTCTGCGTTTTCAAGCTCGATGGAAATGGTCCTGCTTTCGCCGGGCATCAGCGCAATGTAGTTGTCGTCGTAGAGCGCGGGCAGAATGGGATCACCCGATTTCTCGCGGACTGCTTTCACGCGCACCATCAACGCCGGCGTAGCGGAAGCGTTGTGCAATTCCGTCGTAATTTGCCACTTGGCGCCATGCTGCGTGACGTGTGTCTTTGCTTCCACCTTCGCGTGAGCCAGGCTGCGAATGCCCTGATAGTCCTCTTCCGCGACGCCGTGAAGATAGAAGTTGGAAGAGAGCGCTTTGCCGCCCCGCGACAGCGTGAGGCGAATGAAGTGGGTGCGTGAGAGACCCGCGGGAAACTCCATCTGCATGGGCGCGACGGTGCTGTCTTCGTGGCTGTCGAGGCTCGCGGTCTTCTCCCACTTCACAGAGCCGTCGATGTTCAACACTTCGGCATGCGCGCTGAGGCCGGGCTGATCGCCGGCGCTATAGTTCACCACTTCGACGGCGTCGGTAGCGGCGTTCCACTGGATGTGCAGCGGCTCCGCGGCCTTTTTGGCGCCGTAGTAGCCGGCGTCCGTGTCGAAGAAATAATCGTAGGTCTGCCATAACAGCGAAGGCCACGCGGGATGGCTCATCCAGATGAGGAGGCCGAGACGATTTTTGCTTTGTCCCTCGTACATGCCGCGGTAGGCGTTGTAGTCGACGAACTGGGCGAGAGCCATCCAGTCGGCCAGGTTGTCGGCGCCGCCGTACTCCTCATCGATGGCATCCTTGAATGGGTTTTTGGGATAGAAGTCGTGAAGTGGCCATTGGCTGCCTTGCGGCCACATGGCAGATGCTGTCATGGTGCGCTTCATGCTTTCCATGTCGACAATGTTGGGTGAACCCATCTCGCTGTGAAGCTTGGCGGGCGCGTTGGCGAAGTAGGCCTTCAGTGGTTGGACGCGATAGGGGCCATGGCCGCTGACCGGCCCGTCGGCTGAACTGGAGATGTAATGCGAGCCCGGCTCCAGCGTGGCGACAAGGTTGCGCAGGCCGTCGTCGACGGGCTGCGGTGGGAAGCCCTCGTTGCGGCCGCAGAAGATGCCGAGCGACGCGTGGTTGCGAATGCGGAGGACGTAGTCGCGAGCGTTGGTAAGAAAGAGATCGTTGTCGTCTGGGTTGGGACCGTCCCAGGGATTGGCCAGCCAGAAGTCCTGCCACACGACCACGCCGTTGCGATCGGCGGCTTCGTAGAAGGCCTCGTCGCCGGTCTGGCCCACCCAGTTGCGGATCATGTTGAAGTGCTCGTCGCGGTGATAGCGCAGCGCGGTCTCGTACTCGCGCGAACGATAGCGCAGCATCGATTCGGGAAAGCCCCAGTTGCCGCCGCGGGCAATGAATCGGCGGCCGTTGACCCAGATCTTCAGCACGCCGCCTTCTTCAGAGTAGGTGAACTGCCGGATGCCGGCTTGGAATGAAGTTGCGTCGGAGACCTTGCCGTCGACAGCAAAGCTCATGGAAACGGGATAGAGATTGGGCTCGCCATAACCAACTGGCCACCAGAGCTTCGGGGTCGTGAGGCGCAGCGCGGGCTGCGTGGAGGGCGCAAATTCCACGGTCTTTGTCGATGAGGGATCGAGCGTAACCTGCGACTCGACAGTGACGGCGCCGAAGCTCGCGCGCAACGTGCCGGAGACGGGATGCGTCTCCTGGTTGTGGACCGTGGCTTGAATGCTGACGTCGGCACGCGTGGTGTCGGGCAGCGGAAGCGTCGTGGTCACCAGCGGGTTCTCGATGGTAACGGCACCGGTGGAGGTGAGCGTTACGTTGCTCCAGATGCCGGTGTCGCGGCCGCGAATGGTGGAGATCCAGTCCCATCCGGCAGACGCGTGGTAAGTGGGATTGTCGCGGCCGAGAGCACCGCCGTTCACAGTCCTACCAGCCTTGTCCTTCGTGCTTCCCGGGTTGGCGGTGCGGATGATGCGTACGGCGAGCGCGTTTGCGGCTCCGGGATGCACGAGAGCGGTGACGTCGAACCGTCCGCGCATGTAGCCGCCGTCAATGCGGCCCACCTGCTTCCCGTTGAGATAGACCTCGGCCTTCCAGTTGATGCCGTCGAAGTTGAGCCAGAAATGCTGCCGCGCGTGCGATGCGGCGGGCGCAATAAATTCGTCGCGATACCAGAAGTCGGCGCAGAAGAAGGAGTCGGAGATTGCGTACTGGTTGTCACCGAAGTCGGGGTCGGCGATGGCGCCGTCGTTCAGGTAGCTGGTGAGGACCGTCCCCGGCACGGTGGCGATCATCCAGTCCTTGTCTGCGAAGCCTGCGGCGGAAATCTGCTCGCCATTCGCGGGCACGAGCGAGGCGCGCTGCAGACGCCATTTGCCCGCTGCGAGTTCCACAGAGCCGTCCGAATGTGCAGTGACCGCGGGCTTCGAAATCGCAACGGGGCCGCCGCGCCCGAAGACCTCGAGTTCGCTGAGGATGTAGCGGCCGTCTGCTTCAGCTGGCTTGGTCATCAGGACGCGAACGTAGCGGCCACGCGCAGGTTGCGCCAGACGAATATCGTCATTGGAAGTATTGCCAACGGGCAGCGATTGAATCGTTCGCCACTGCGTGTTGTCATCAGAGATCTGGATCGATCCCTCGGCGGGGCGCCGAATCCAAGCCAGCGCGACACGGTCGAAAGTGCACACCGCGCCCAGGTCCACGGAGACCCATTCTTCGCCACTGCCCGCGCTCATCCACGCACTGGAGAAGTGCTCGGGACCGGCGACGCGCACCTCCTGCCGTTTGTCGAAGAGCACCACCTCCGCGACTCCCCAGGTGCGGACGCTGGATGCGGAGAACTCGATGCGGTAGGAGTGGAAGCTCACCGGCGCAGTAAACGCAACGGGCTCGAGAAAGCTTGGGCCGGAGTCGCGCATTGGCGGGAACGAGGCCCCTGTGGCGCGCCCCACTTCTTTCCAGTTCACACGATCATCTGATCCCGACACGACGATGGTCCAGCCGCCTGCAGGTGGAGGGCCATAAATCTTGCGCAGATAGAGATCGATATGGTCGATTTCGGGAGCTGCGGCTCCGCCTTGAAGGTCGAACTCGACCCAAGGGCGATCGCCGGATACGTCAACCGATGAAGTGACATTGCCGTCCAGAAAGACTTCGCGCTGGTTCTTACCCAACTCGCCCGTATCGCTTGTGGAGGTAACAATCCAGTACGGCAGGGCCTGGTCCTTGATGCCGTCGGTGACCAGTTGCGCGGTCAGGTTGTAATCGTAGGCGCTGGACTGATACGCCGGCCGATGCAGGGCGAGGTTGCGATAGGTGGATGCGTCGACTGCCAGGGCCGGGCCCATGTACTCCTTTGGATCGCCGGGATAGACGCCAATGCCACGAGTGTACTGCTGCGCAGATGCAACAAGCGAAAAAGCAAGAACGAACAGAGCGGAAAATTTCACGGTCTCTCCGGAAATGGTGCGGACTAAGGGTGCACGCTCTGCGGCAGGGCGATGGAATGGTCGCCAGGGCGGCACAGCAGTCAGAATTAACGGACGGGGCAAGTCTAACGCCGCTGACCGACCTCCGCAAAGAACTCCGCCGCCCAGCGCTTGCGTGAGACAATTCCCTCGACGGCATTTCCCCTTCACTCCAACCGCCGTGTGACATCTAACTCTCATGCAACCATCTGGCGTATTGAATTTCCTGTTTGGCAGGCCGCTTGCCACCAGCGAGGAACGGGCCGAGCACATCGGCCCCATCGCCGGCATCCCTATCTTTGGGCTGGATGCGCTGAGCTCCGCCGCGTACGGCCCCGAAGCGGCACTGACGTTGCTGATTCCGCTGGGACTGGGCGGAGTGCGCTACATCGTTCCCGTGAGCGCAGCGATCGTGGTGCTGCTGACGATTGTCTTTTTCAGCTACCGGCAGACCATCGAGGCGTATCCCCACGGCGGCGGTTCTTACACCGTCGCCACTGAGAATCTAGGCGCGAACGCTGGTCTGCTGGCCGCTGCCGCGCTGATGATCGATTACATTCTCACCGCGGCCGTGGGCATCTCGGCTGGAGTGGGCGCGCTCATCTCTGCTGTACCAAGCCTGCAACCGCACACCCTGCAACTTTGCCTGGGAGTATTGTTCCTTCTCACCATCATCAACATGCGCGGGGTCCACGACACCGGACTGGCATTCATGATTCCCACGTACCTGTTCGCTGGAACACTGCTGATCGTGATCGGCGTGGGAGCCTGGGACGTGGTCCACGCGGCGGGTCACCCTCACCCCATGACGCCGCTTCCGGCCATCCCCACAGCCTCCGCGGCCATCGGCTGGTGGCTCATGCTGAAAGTCTTTTCATCGGGCTGCACGGCCATGACCGGCGTTGAGGCCGTAAGCAACGGCGTGATGGCCTTCCGCGATCCCACGCGCAAAAACGCCAAGATCACTCTGACCATCATCATTGTGCTTCTCGCAATTCTGCTGCTTGGGATCGCCTGGTTATGCCGTTTCTATGGCGTTGCCGCCACTTCACCCGATGGACCGGGCTACGAGAGCGTGCTCTCCATGCTGACGCGGGCCGTGATGGGGCATGGCTGGTTCTATTACCTCACCATCGGGTCGGTACTTCTGGTGCTGGCACTCTCAGCCAATACAGCGTTTGCCGATTTTCCGCGCCTCACCCGCGCCATCGCAATCAATAACTACCTGCCGCATGTGTTTCTGCTGCGCGGGCGGCGGCTGCTCTATTCATGGGGCATTTACGTGCTGGTGGCGCTCACCGCGGTGCTGCTGGTTGTTTTCCGGGGCGTCACTGACCGTCTGATTCCCCTGTACGCCATCGGTGCGTTTCTGGCCTTCACGTTGTCGCAGGCCGGTATGGTGATGCACTGGAAGCGCAAGGGCAGGGCGCCGTTCAAAATCTTCGTGAACGGCTTGGGTGCATTGGCTACGGGCATTACAGCCATCGTTGTTCTGGTGGCCAAGTTCGTCGAAGGAGCGTGGATCACGGCGCTGCTGGTGGCGTTGATGATCGTGCTGATGCGGGCGGTGCATCGGCATTACAAGCGGGTGGCCCGGGAAACCGCACTCAATCGCCCCATCGTGCCCGCGGAGGTTACGGAGCCAATCGTGATTGTCCCCGTGGATCGCTGGAGCCGCATTACCGAGAAGGCGCTGTCGTTTGCGCTCTCCATGTCGAACGACATTCGCTGCCTGCACGTGCAAACCAGTGAGGAAACCGACGACATCTGTACCGATTGGGAGAAAAACGTGGCCGCCCCTCTGCGCGCGGCCGGTAAGTGTGTACCCAAGCTGGAAACGCTGCAATCGCCCTACCGCTACGTTTTGCAGCCGATGGTCGACTACATTCTCGAAGTGGAGCGCGCCTCCAAATTCCACAAGGTTTGCGTTCTGGTTCCCGAGTTGGTGGTTCTTCACTGGTGGGAGAATCTGCTCCACAACCGCCGTGCGGACATGCTGAAGGTGATTCTGCTGCTTCGCGGCAACCGGCGCATTGTGGTCATCAATATCCCGTGGTATCTGGAACGGAGTTGAGGGTCACCGGGCCGATTTTCTTCGCCGGCCCGATTCCCTTCCCCGCCCCGAGCCGTCACAATAGACAGTGGACCCTCGAACAATCCAAGGCCTCGCTGGCCGACGATCTGGCCCCCAAGCGACCCCTCGGCCCCGACGGTGGCTGCGCGGTTGGGGCCGGCTTGAGGCTTTTGCGCTGGCCGCGGCTTTGATTGCGGCCCAGACCGTGGCAAGTCCTTTTCATGCGTCGGCGCAGGAACCGCTCGAACAGCCAGACCCCGCGCAGCAACAGCAGCAAGACGCGCAACAGCCGCCGGCCCCGCAGCCGAAAGCGGGGCCGCTGGCGACGGTGCATGGTGTGGTGAAGAATGCCGCCACAGGTGAGCCTCTGCCGCGAGCTCTTGTGCGCATTGAAGGAGACGCTTCCGCAGGGGCGCTGACCGACGGCGACGGCCGATTTGAGATTCCCCGCGTACCCCTCGGGCCGCAGGCGTTTCAGGTGATCAAGCCTGGGTTTCGAGATGAAATTGCGATGCCCGCCGGATTCGTACAGGCAGGCGCGGCGGAGTCAACCATCAGTGAGCACAACGTTTGGGTAGCTGCGGAGATGCCTGACCTGGTGTTCACAATGGCGCCCAGCAACTCCATTCGCGGCCAGGTTGAGCTTTCCACGGGCGACCCCGCACAAGGAATCGGCGTGATGCTGCTGAGGCGCGCGGTGCAGCAAGGCAGGGCAGTATGGCAGGCGGCCACTGCCACGCGAACCAACAGCGAAGGCATCTACCGCTTCGCGGGGCTCGCCGACGGGGTGTACGCCATCTACACCGAGCCGGCGATGGACAGCGAGCCAGCCACGAACCTGGTTGAAGCCGGCAGCGATCGCAATGTGGCCCGCAGCGGCTATGCAACCTTGTTTTATCCTGAGGCGCACGACCTGGCCGGGGCGGCAAAGCTTGAGCTGTCGGGCGGGCAACAGGCGCAGGCAAACATTTCGCTGGCCCTTGAGCCGTTTCACATGGTTAGGGCGGCTGCGGTGCTGCCGGGCGCGGCCCAGGCTACGGCGGCGGACCGGGCTGGAATGAGCTTCACGGCTCAAGTGATGGACGCCATGGGTCGCCAGCTTCCTTACACCGCGCAATACGACCAGGCGGCGCGCACCATGCAGGCGATGCTGCCCGACGGCACCTACTCACTCGTGCTGACCGCGGTGAGTACGCAGATGAAGGTTCGATTCGCCAATGGACGCTATGCCGGATCAGATGACGCGATGGCAGGGCCGCTGCTGGGCCAGGTGGATTTTTCGGTTGCGGGGCATGCGGTCACGAATCTCCGTGTTCCGCTATCGCCCCAGCACGGCAATCCGATTCAGGTCTCCGTGATGCACAACGCCGAACGGCAATCACCGTCGAACACGGGGCAGAGAGAAGAAGTCTTCGTTACTGTGAGCCAGACAGGGGGCTGGATCACGGACGGCATGGTGAGCACGTTTGCGCAAGGATCCACCTCGGGTCCTCTGGAGACAAGCTTCATGGCGCCCGGTTCCTACTGGGTTCATACCAACCTTGCGCAACGCGGGTTGTGCGAATCGTCTTTCACCGCCGCAGGAGCGAGCCTGGCGCGCGAGCCGCTGGCGCTGGGACTGTCCGGCGCAACGGCACCCATGTCGCTGACACTGCGCGACGATTGCGCGACCCTAAAGCTCTCGTTGCCGGGCGCCGCGTCGATCCCTGTGGCCGGTGAGGAGGCGTACTACACCGTGTACGTGGTTCCCGATTTCGACTCGACCGCCGACGTGACGTCGTTCACGCTGAGGCCCACAACCGGCGCCTCCCTGACGGTAGGGAACCTGACGCCGGGCAGCTACCAGGTGTACACATTCGCGGCGCCGGTGGATCTGGAGTATCGCAACCCGGAGGTGCTGGCGGCGCTGCCGGGACAAGCTGTGACGCTGTCTCCCGGAGCGACCACCGATCTTGTGGTGGAGGTGCCGGGACCATGATGCAACCGTGTGCGCCCATACGCGCAGGCCGCGTCGCGATTGCGGCATTGCTTGCGCTGGCGTCGCTGGCGGCGCCGGCGCAAACTACGCCTCGCAAGGCAACGGGCTCTTATCGCATTGCGGGGCGCGTAGTCAACGCATCGACGGGCGAGCCGGT
>PLXP01000134.1:0-6029 GCA_003151435.1 Acidobacteriaceae bacterium | reverse complement strand
GAAGGCCAGGATACGGAGAACCTGGTGTTCAAGTTGACGCCTGGCGCGGTGTTGCGTGGGGTAGTGACCGGCGACGGGGGCGATCCCGTCGAAGGTGCAAACGTGATGCTCTATCAGCGGCAGCACGCATCGGGACGCGTTGTTCAAGTGGAGGGCACCACCACCGACGACACGGGGACGTATGAGTTCAGCAACCTGGCGGCCGGAGAGTATCTGTTGGCGGTGAACGCGTGGCCATGGTATGCGATGCACGGCCAGGGAAATGGCGCGCGCAGGGACGAGAGCGGCGAGCGTGCAGCGCTTGACGTGGCCTATCCGATCACCTATTTCGATTCGACTTCGGATGAGGCCTCCGCTTCGTCAATCGTGCTGGCGGGCGGTAGTCGCGACGAGGCGGACATCAATCTCCATGCGGTTCCGGCGCTGCATTTGAAGGTGGCGACGCCGTTTAAGCGAGGCGGTGGCATTGCGCGGCCCGAACTGCGGCAGACCGTGTTTGGGGTGCAGATTTCAGCCGTGAGCGCCGGGTTTCTGGACTCGCTCAAGACGGGGACCGTGGAATTCGACGGAGTCGCGCCCGGGCACTACGAGCTATCCCAGGGCGACCCGCCGCGCATTGCGAGTCTGGATGCAACAGCCAACCTGGACGTTGACCCCGGCGCTGGTACTCCCGCGGTAAGCGTGGCCGGATCGCTGCGGGCCATTGGCGGCGGAACGCTGCCCGACGAGGCCAACTTGATCCTTGAACCGCTCGACGGCAGCCGCGGCCAGCCCCTGATGCAGATCGCGCACAAGGGCCAGTTTCGGTTCGATGCGGTGGCGCCAGGCGTCTGGGGCCTTTCAGTCTACAGCGGAGGACCGGTGTTGCCGGTGGTTGCGATTTCGGCTGGCGGAGCAATAACTGCCGGCAATCAGTTTGCGGTCCGGGACCGGCCCCTGACCGTGGAGGCGTCTGTGAGCCTGGCCAAGACGCGCGTCTTGGGATTTGCCCGCAGGGACAGCAAAGGAGTGGCGGGCGCCATGATTGTGCTGGTTCCCAAAGAGCCCCGGGCTTACCAGGCGCTAGTTCGGCGCGATCAATCGGACTCCGACGGCAGCTTTTCTCTGCGCGATGTGCCTGCGGGCCGCTACACCGTTGTGGCCATCGAAAATGGGTGGAAGCTGGAATGGCAGCTTCGCGAGGTGATTGCCCGCTATCTTCCCGGCGGCGTGGCCGTCACAATCAGTGAAGGATCCGGAGCGAATGTCTATCTGACTGACCCCGTACAGGTGCAGGCGCATTGAGTCAGGGCTGCGCGATGGGTTGATGCAGGCCCCTCACTTCATTGAACCGGGGTGGAGAGGATAGTCTATGAAGGTACCGGATCAAAGTTACGGCGCGTGCTCGCGGGAAACCCCAGGGGAGCAGCCGGCAAGTTCGGATGGTTTTGAGGAGACTCGTACATTGAAGAGGAAGTGGTTGGTTTCGATTTTGGCCGTGGTTCCGGCCGCGCTGATGCCCCTGGCCGCGACAGGCCAGATTGCCTCCGATCGTGGAACTCGTGCGGAGCGCCCTGAGCCCACGTACAAGTACGAGGTTTATGCGGGCGGGGGATACACCAGCCTGAACCAGGTAAACCAGTCGCGCTACGGCCTGATTGGAGTGAACCTCGCGGTCTCGCGCAATTGGGGCCGATTCTTCGCGCTCACCGCCGACGGCGCGTTCTATCAGCACCCCGTCTCCACGGGCAATCCCGGAACTCCCACGGTGGATATGGTGCTGTTCGGACCCGAACTGCATGCGCCGCTTTCCGACCACTTCAGCATTTTCCTTCGCGCACTCCTGGGAGGCGAACACACGGGCGGGGAAGGCGAGACTCCCAAAGTCTCATTCGCGGGTGGCGCCGGCGGAGGAGTCGAGTACTCCATGAGCAAGCGCTTCGCGTTGCGAGCATCGGGCGATGATATTGCCTCTTCGTTTTCCGTGACAAATAACACACCCCAATTGGGCAACTCGCCGCACCTGCGCCGCAATTCACGCGCGGGCATCGGCGTGGTGTATCGGTTCTGACGGGACCGAATCTCGATTGAAGACGAAGAGGCGGATGCGATGCATCCGCCTCTCGTTCTTTGTGCGGATCGATAACTGGAATCGTACGATCAGGCAGGAAGCTGACCCGCACCGCCGCTAACCTGCTAACTCGCTACGCCCGCGCAGAAGGCGTTGGGAGGGAACAAAACTGCACCTTTTCCGCAGCTTTTTGAGGTGTTTTGCACCGGTTTTGGTGCTTTTCATTTTATTAAGTTGTTGATTATAAAGTACTTGATGTTTTGGCTTAGGTCATAATTATTGCTGTAACCTGTTTATTTTGTTTACTTTACACCGATATTTTACGGCATTCGGGGGGGGGGGTAGCCCGTAACTGCCATCATCCCGATGGTTTAAACCCCAAAAGCGTGGCTGGTAAGGCGCACTTATCGGGGTTTTATCGGCCTGAATCGTCAGGAATCCCAGCCGGTGGTTAACCCAGGGTTCATTGCGCGCCCCCCTCATTTCCCATTGTGCGCTGGCAGCGAGATTTTTTCTGCACACGGAGTAATCTCCGAGTTGGTGGTACTCCCAGAGCACAGAAAATCAGGCATTTCAGCCCAGAGTTCTCGACGAGTGAGTTTGCGGAATTCCCGTCAATCGAAAACCTTGGTGCGCTGGGGAATCGGATACAAAGAATCCCGCGCCACGTGATCCCAGGGACGGGGCAGAGAGGCGGCTAGTATTCACACGGAAGCGTGCTCTTTAAAAACCGCCCTCCCTGCCGTAGTATTTCCCCATGAATTATTTCCAATTGATCTGGCCTCACCTGAAGGAGGCCCTCGATGCCACCTACGTCTCAATTGAGATTGCCATAGTGGGAGCCATCATCGCGGGGCTGCAACTGCGTTATGCGAAGAACAGAGACAAGACACTCGACATCAGGAACAGTTGGGAGAAGGTCCACAAGGCGATGTTTGAATTCAGATTCCGGCGAGAGATGTTGAACAACCCGCATCCTTGTGCCAAGGAGCCCGGAGAAGCAGCTCTTGAGGCTATGGAAGCCCTGCACAACATCAGGGGCCAATTGGACCGGGCTCCGGACTCTCCGTTGGTGACTGAGATAGTGAGCTTCTTGGATGACAACTTAACCGCCGACAAATGGAGAGCGGCTGATTTCACCGCGACGTTCGATAAGTTCGTGCGTGAAGCAGCTTTGAAGGCCCGGTGAGCGATGAAACTTAAGAATCAAATCGTCTCGCACTCCCAATTCTCTCGCGAGCAGTGGCGGCTCTTTGGCCCCTCAGCTTCCCAAAAGTACATGAAGGTTTTGCTTTGCTTCAGCATGACCTTGCTCCGCCGCCTTGCGCAGCCAAGCCACCGCCTGCTTGGAATCTCGAATCACGCCTAGGCCCTCGTAGTAGCACATGCCAAGGTTGTATTGAGCATTAGCGTTGCCCTGATCTGCCCCTTTGCGATACCAAGCGGCCGCTTGGGTCTGGTTTTTCGCCATGCCAAGGCCGTTTTCGTGGAACACGCCAAGGTTGTATTGAGCATCTGCGTGACCTTGCTCAGCCGCCTTGCGCAACCAAGTCGCCGCTTGCACATAATCCTGGGCCACGCCCTGGCCTATAGCGTAAAGCCCACCGAGCTTGTACTGAGCAGGAGCGAAGCCCTGGTCTGCCGCCTTGCGGTACCATTGCACAGCTTGAGCATAGTCCTGCCGCACACCTTCACCCTCAGAGTAACTCCATCCGACGTTGTATTGTGCTTCGGCGCGCCCCTGCGCCGCAGCCTCTTGCAGCCAAGCCATCGCCTGCGTGTCATCTCGTGTCACGCCCTGGCCCTTCTGGTAAAGCAGACCTAGGTTGCCCTGCGCGTAGGAGTTACCCAATTCCGCTGATTTGCGATACCACACTGCCGCTTGAGCGTAGTCCTGCGGAACACCCCGGCCAAATTGGTACAGCACGCCGAGATTGTATTGCGCATCGGCGTTTCCTAACTCTGCCGCCTTGCGATACCACACCGCCGATTGAGCATAGTCCCGCGCTATACCCAGACCATTGTCATAAAGTGTGCCGAGGTTATATTGTGCCTCCGCATAGCCTTGTTCCGCTGCCCTGCGGTACCATAGCAAGGCTTGGGCATAGTCCTGGGTTATGCCCCGACCAAACTGGTAAAAGACGCCCAAGTTGAATTGAGCATCGGCATTACCCTGATCTGCGGCTCTACGGAACCACTTGAGGGCCTGAGCGTAGTCCAGGGGCACTCCTTGGCCCTGCGCGTAATGATCTCCGAGGTTGAACTGCGCTTCAAGATGGCCCTGTTCAGCCGCTTTGCGATACCAGACTGCCGCTTGCGCAGAGTCCTGTGGTACGCCCTGACCACTGGAATAAGCCCTGCCAAGGTCGGATTGCGCCTCGGGGTCACCGGCATTTGCTTTGGCTAGCAGGATAGCGTCTATGGTGTCGGCTCGCGGCGTAATTGAGTTCAGCTCATCTTGTTCAATGCTGTCAGATTGCGCTAACTGCACGGCTTTTCCTTCCCGTTCCTTGAGAACGTCTAGGAGATTGCCATTTTTCCACGCATTAAACAATCCCTCAATCTGGTCTTTTGTGGGATAAGTGTTGGATGGCTCGTTACTCATCTCTTTGCTTCCCCGTTCCAATATTTGCGGGTTACTTGTTTGTATTTCAGGGTTCTTTCGCTGAGTAGCATTCACAACAGAAGACCCACTCTCGAACGGCAAAACCCTCGGCGCGTCTTGATTTTCGCTAGCCTCCACAACCTTGAATATCCCCAATTGCACCGAATGGGGAAGTCTGGTCCATCGCAAAGAAAGCAATCTCTCTTGTTTTGAATCATCATCAGTTATTCCGATAGAGAAGAGCATGAGCTTTCGCTGAGAGCGAGAGCCCCCGTTCCACAGAAACTCGGGAACCGTACCCTTAATGCCCATCCACGTGCCTGCCTCTTTCATTTTTCTACGCCCATTCAGAAAGGCCGCAAACGCGAGAATGAGCACAATAATCAGAATCGTCATCAAACTAGACATGCAACCCCCTCGACGGCAGAAGTTCAAAATGCGCCGAAGACAATTTCTCAAACCTAGCCGTCGTGGTTTAATGCTGCCAAGGATACCACCTCATCTGGAGGCGATGCCAGTCAACGCCGTGGCAAGGTCTTCGGCGATTGGCGCGGATTGAGCACCAGCCTTTTAAGCCGGGAGCCCAAACTTGATTTCTCACTTGGCCGGTTAACGGGTTAACAAGCCACTCATCCAGACCGAATTTTGGCGGGAGGTCGAATCGTGGCCAATCTGGAAGTGACTGCTCGGCAAACTGCCCCAGGGATGCGGAATTCCACTGCAACGGCCGGCAGATGAGCAGACTGACTGAATTTGCGCCGCTGGCAGCAGCACGCTGGGCAGCCTTGCCATCCCACCCTTCGCAAAATACGCGAAGGATGGGCACGGCGGATTTGTGGTTAGGACAGGAAAACAAGCAGAGCGTGGGCCATCCGCCGCATCTTCCTCACCCTTCTTCGGCCTCGCGCAACTTGGCGATGACGGTGAAGTCTTCCAACGTCGTCGTGTCGCCCTTGATTTCGCCGTGAGTCGCCAACTCTCTCAACAGGCGGCGCATGATTTTGCCGCTGCGGGTTTTGGGCAGCGCCTCAGTGAAGCGGATGTCGTCCGGCCGCGCCAGCGAGCCGATCTCCTTTGAGACCCACTTCCGCAGTTCGTCTTTCAGTGCTTCGCTTGGTTCGTTGCCGCTTTCAAGCGACACGAACGCAGAGATCGCCTGCCCCTTCAACTCGTCGGGGCGGCCCACCACCGCGGCCTCCGCCACTTTGGGGTGCGCCACCAGCGCCGACTCCACTTCCATGGTGCCCAGACGGTGGCCGCTCACGTTGATCACGTCGTCGACTCGGACCATGAGCCAGAAGTAGCCATCGGCGTCCTTGCGCGCGCCATCGCCGGAGAAGTAGCAGCCGGGAACGTCGCACCAATAGGTCTTCT
>PLXP01000001.1 GCA_003151435.1 Acidobacteriaceae bacterium | reverse complement strand
CGCTTAGGCTATGCATAATTCAGGTTGAATACCGCCGCTTGGATACAATGCACAACATTCATTCATCGGATACTGGCTTGAATCAGACCTAAGAAATAGTTAATACGCGAGCGAAGAATTATTGGCAAGCCGCGCCGCGGCTGAGAGACGTTTTGATCGTGAAGCCGTCGCAAGAGCGTAACCTCCTGCAGATGCCCCACCCGCCCATGAATGCAGGCATTCATGGCAATCCAGATATCATGTGATTCGATTCGACGAGGAATTGGCAAAATAAAGCGCGTCAACTCACGGCGGAACAAAAATGTGCACCCCCAATACTTTGCTCTGCCCAAGAATATCCGAGACAGTTGAGTAAGGCCATTCTTCGGAGAAGGCCCAAGGTCCGGTAGAGCATGGAGCTGTCCCGTTCGATTGAATTCGACAAAATCGCCAATCACAAGGGAGAGTTCCGGCTGTTCTTTCATCAAATTGAGCATACGCTCCAGACGATGTTCCACCCATATATCGTCCTGATCACTCAAAGCAATGAACTGTCCAGTTGCGTGTACCATTGCATTCGCAAAGTTCCCAACGTGGCCGCGTCTTGATGGATTTGTAATCAACCTCACGCGCCTATCGTTATAGCTCATAACGATGGAGCGCGTATTGTCATCCGAGTTATCATCACTAACGATGACCTCATCGTCGCATAGCAACTGACTCAGGATTGAATTTAGTTGCTCCCGCAGAAAGCGTTCACCATTGTAAGTCGCTAAGCAGACACTTACCCGTGTCACCATTCCTCCTGTCAGGCGCACTAATACTGCCATCGTTTTGGAACTAGACGCCAACCGAGCGTGGAGTTGACCCACTCAAATTGACTCAACTGCCTGTAACGCTCCGACATGCGACTTTGTCGCAAAGCTGAGGGTTGCACTTCTGGGTTGAGCTCTGCTAACAAATGGCCGATTAGTTGAGTCGCCCCGATAGGGCTTAGGTTCCAGAATTGAGGGTCAGCCCCGACGCCCTTGGTTTTGCAAGCATTGCGTAGTGATAGGTGAACACCTTGGTCGCGAGTCCGGGCGCCAACTTCAGAGAAACTTCGCGTATTCCCCATATAACCGCGCCTTTCCATTTGCTCCGGCCAAAGCTGATTTGCGCTCGCGGTGGGTTGCTGAGGCGGGTGCTGATAATGTCGTAGCCCGCTGACATCAGCAACATCCTTGCGGTGGTCGGTGTGAAGAAATTTAGGTGCCCGACAGAGCCAAAGACATGTGTATCTTTCAAGCGTATCGTATGATCTAACGGAACTTCGACGCACACATGCGCGCCAACTCGGGCGGCCTCTCGTAGAAGCATGCGTGGATTCTCAAGATGCTCAACTACATGCGCGAGGATGACCAGATCGAAGGACTTGTCAGCATACGGCAGGTGGTCGCCGTCGAAGACCTGGGATGGAAAGCCTTTCCCGTTCAGCATCGCAACTGCCGAGTCGCTGATCTCCACCGCATGCCATTCGCATCCGAATTTGCTCTTGTGCAAGCGCTCGAGCACCGCACCGTCACCCGCGCCAATATCAAGGATCTTCTCGTGGGGTACCGATTGGCAAAGAAGCATAATATTGGCTGACTTGTTGAGCGCCGTTAACGAGCGCCACTCCATGCGTGTGTAATCAGCGTATCCGTGCTCGTAGTGATCCTTCAATGTAGGGTCAATTGCCATAACTCACCATTCCCTCCCAGGTACTCTCTCTCGCAAATGCTGGCATTTGGCGATCGGTTCATTTTCAGCAAACGGTTGATCGCTGAGGTTCCGATGCTGACCTGCGCGGGATCTCCGCACCAAGCATAATCGCCATCATTCCCCACAGGGGCGCGTTGCCGTAAAGCCCCCTGAGAATGCGGTGGTCCCGGTTGTTCGGACAGTTTTCTGCGATTTCTAAGTGGAAGTCCCTGTTTTCTGTTTGGCCGCCGGTGGTTCTGGCGGGCGGTTGAAGTTTACCGGTTCGGCGATGTTGCCATCGTTCCCGTATCGATTGACCGGCAGGGTCAGTCTATCGCAAGCTGATTGCAGTCGGTGAAGCAGAGGCGTGCACTGCTGGAGACCAACGCGCTGAGGACATGGCCCCAATCAGTTGTTGAAAGAAGAGCGTAGAGATCGTAGGCCGTAAACCGGCCCCGCCCGTGACGGCGCGAATGTCCCTCGGCCTGCGGTACTTGCCCGGTGGAGCAACGTGGCCCAGCGGCGACGACGCCAACCTGGTAAATCGCGAACGGAAAAGTCGGAATTTGATCCGATACCGTCCTTTGAGGCCCGCCTCTGCTTCCAGCACAGCCGCGCGCCTCATGCGACGCCGGGGATATCCGCCATCAAAAAGCACATCCACCGGACGGCCGTCGCGTTGCCATGGCCCATTGGATCGAGATTGTAGAAGACTTCCGTGCGGTGGAACTCAATCTGAGCGAGCAGAATATCCGCTAGCTCCACCTTGGTCGCCATACCCATCTCGCGCGCCCACGCGCACTGAAGTGCTTCTTCATCGCAATATGTAAAGAAGGCGGTGTCATTACCTTTTTGGACCGGGGCCAACAAGTGTACTGCCCCATAGCGGGAGTCGAGATGACGCGCAACTTCGCTCTTGAAGATGACGGCTTGTTTACGATCTCGCCGGCGCTGAGAAAGATAGGCGGGGAAGCCCCCGTAGTTCTGAAAGAGTCCACGTGCTACAATCCTGTGCACGCTATACTCTGGGCCTGCATCGCAAGGCGATATGCCGGCTCTCGGGTTACGAAAACGTTGAGAGGCGATTCCATGACACGCATTCTTCTGCTGACCTTCTTCTTGTTGGCTTCGGCAAACGCGCAAACGCCGCAGCCCACTCCATTGCCCATTTCGCGGAGCATCTCCATCGCGGACTTTGGCGCCAAGGGAAACGGCACAACAGACGACACCAAGGCATTTGTTGCGGCTATCGCCGAGGCCGCGAAGACCGGGGCGGAACTGCGGCTCGGAGATGGCACCTATCTCTTGAAAGAAACGCTGCAGCTTCCAAACGCCGGGCATCCGTTTTCGATCGTTGGCGGCCAGGGTACTAGACTCCTGTTTGCGCCCGATCATCCTCTGGATAGCGGGTTTGTGATCGCAAAAGCCTCAGGAGTGGCGCTGAGATCGTTCACTCTGCACGGCTCGGGCGCCGGCCTTGATCACGCTATCTCGGTCGTTGGCTCTACGAATATCCGATTGGACCATCTTCAGATTGAGAGCATTCATGGAACGGGAGCGCTTGCACTGTCGGCCATTCTCCTTGGTACCGACGACCAGGTCTGGATTACCAATTGCACATTCAAAGATATCGGCGCGGCAGCCGGAAAACCGTCGTTTGTCATCACCAACTACTACAGGGCGCACTCCGAGCATATCTATATCGACCACAATCAGATGTCGGGCAACACCGCGAGTATTGTAATAGGTATCTTCGATACAGACCACTCTGTGATTGAGGACAACATCATTAACGGTGGAAACCTCTGTGTGCGACCTTGTGGAAACAATGGATACGGCGTGCTCTTATACCGTTTGGGTACCCCTACTGCGCCCAAGATTGTGGATGAAACCATTATCGGCAATCATATCAGCAATACAGCCGGCAGCGGCATTTACCTGGCAGGCGTAAACGGTGGAAAGGTCGCCGACAACACGATCACAGACACCACATTGCAACAAGATGGCACTTCGCTACCGGCTGCTGGGATCGCCCTAAACGGGTCCGATAACATACATATCCTTGGCAACATCATTCAGCGATCCGGAAGGTGCGGTATTGCCATCTCTACGACTCAGGATATAACGATCGAAGGAAACCAGATTCGCGATATATCCACATGGGCTATCCACCTGCGGGGAGCTCAGGTCCGCACGGCCGTCAACAAGAACGTTATTGATGGAGCATCCATAGGTATCTCAATAGCATCTGACACATCATCCACAACGCTCGAGGGCAATGTTCAGACAAGAGTTAAACAACCAATGAAGGATCTCTCTGTACACTAGATTGAGCACTACATTCCAGACGTACTCAAGCAGCGTCACCCCGTACAGGCGGACTACGTTGCTTAAGCGAACGATAGGTACTGAGCCGTGGCCCAGATCTGGCTGGGCCGCGTGACGGCCAACCCCGCAGCAGATAGAGATAGAGCCTGTGTCTTGGCACGGGTCTCGATGTGTCATGCCTGCGCTACGTGGCCTCGATGCACATCCGCGTCATCAGCATTCTGAGATGAAGGCGACCGACCTCAAGACCACGTTGCCGAACAAACCTGGCAGCATCCGGCTGACGGCAAAAGGATACTTCCGATGCTGCCCGTGGATGCGACTCAGCAGCCACAGATCCTCGGCCGAGGTCTGGCGTGACTTGTAGGATACACAGCTGCGGCTGAAACACAAGACCATCGGCCTCTTGCTTCATGGGATCGTGCTCCGGATCGATCATCGCTTCGCGCTCAGGAGTCCTGCCTTGGTGAGCGCCCTTCTATTCAAACGGAAAAGCAACCGGTCCCTTAGGAACGGAATCCAACGGAACCCGATGGATTCCGAGTCCTCTCTGCTGGGCGTGAAGCCTTTGAACCTCTTGGTGCCTTCTGCGCTGCTGTTGCTTTCGAATCACCGTTGAGTCGTATTCATGTCGTGTCGTTATCATCTGGTAGACGACACGTGGAGTTTCTGGGCGGTGGCAGTCATTGCCTGTGGGGCTCCCATTCTTGCTTTCATGCGCCGGAAGTTACCGCCGCGGAATGGGTTGCATCGGCGATGTCCTTCGGTGGCCAGTCGCTGGGCAAGGGCTACGCGGTTCCTTTTCGGAGGTGTCCCGGAGGATAAGAGTCGGCCACCGCTGATTTGTTGAATCGATCATCGAGAAGCTGACGCGGCATAAAAACAAAGAACAACATCAATACCATCAATCCATTACCCAGCAAGACACTAAATAGAGACTCCGATACCAGCGCGACGCTGCACATCGTAAGAAACGGCGCGGAAAACTCAATAGGCCATTCCCGCGCACAGCTATCAAGAATCCAGAACACAGCACCGCAAAAGAGGCCCATAACCGGAATCCCCGGTAATCCAAAACCGGCGATCCCATCCATTGCAAAGAAAGATGCGTTTGCATTGCCAATTCCGTGTTGACCGCCCGGGCCTGAATAAAAACTACTAACCTCCATGCCCGTCGACAAACTGTATGGGGAGGGGAAAAGCAAGTTGATCCCGGCTATGTGACCTAAATAAGTGTGCGGGAAGCTTTCGAAGAAGTGTTGATATTGAGCGATGAAAAGACCCGGCAACGCAAAGAGCCGCATCAGAGTCATCGACGCAATAATAGAGAGAAAGCCAGATTTAAAGTCGGTGACCAAAGCCGTAAGAACAACAAACAAGCCAGCCAGTCCAATGCCCAACTTCGGAACCCACCCTCCCCGGTCTCTCTTAAGAGAGTAATAAAAGATGATGATCAACAACGGGGAGCCCAGGACTGCCTTCATGGCGGCAGTTGAATATATAAACAACTGGCCGCCAATACCGATCCCTATGGGCGTCCAACGCCGACGGATGAGCCCATATGCGATGAGGAAAGGATTAATCACATTGGCCAAGGCAGAGTAGACATACGTAATACCTGGATTCGTCCGAGCAATAAACTTCGACTGAAACCTTACCATGTAAATTTCTTTTATGGACGCGAAGTGTAGAGCGTGCCGGAAGACTACGAATAGAATTGCATTGCATGTTATGAAGAGAATAGACAATACTACCCACCACATATTCCGGTTAACTGGAAAGCGAGGAATACGCAGCAGACTTACTTTGTACGAGAGAGCGATCAATAGCATTCCCCCGGTCATACTTAACTGGGTAAGCAAGAGTGTGATGCCATTATCAAGTTGCACAAAGATAGGAACGAACAATCCGGGCACATAGACAGTAACAAATATAAGCCAATAGCTAACCTGGCTTGGCCGCTTGATTCTTAGCGGTGAAAACGCACTTAATACCGCTACTAAAACGTATCCACAGATTACTAAACTCGAATCAGGTGATTTGTAGGTGAGGCCCAAATACGCCCAGGTAGGAGATATCCATTTAACGTACGACCAATTGAAACTGGCGCAGTAGATGAGAAGCACCACCGGCATACTAAATCGTAAGAGCCAGCGCAGGTTCAGCCGTTGCGGCTCTTCGCTCAGCACCGAACTCCCTTGAATAGACATTGCGTTATCTCCCACCTTACGGTTTTGCCACATTTGGGGTACTTACTTCATGCGACCTAGCAGAAAAGGTTATGGTCTGACCAATGTTGCAAACCGGACGGGCCCAACCTGCACGGCTTGTTGAGCGAATCGATAGAACAGTTTGTGGCGAGGTTTGGATGTGCGGCGATTGAATCGAAAGATCAATCATCCAAGTAATTGTCCAAACGCCTCTGTCCATTCGCGCCCTGAAGAGTGCCAGACAGCACGCGCCGAGCCCAAGCATCGTCCATATAAGTGCCTTCCGATAAAGGCTGACGTCTCTGATCAGATAAAAAACAACAAATGCAGGCAGACACATCCCAAAGAGAAACAACGTCATATCCCAGGGGGGGGACCAAGGGGGATTTGCAGCAATGCCGCATCGACGAGGAATTTTAAACAGTATGCTGTCCAAAAAAATACAGCCAAAAGAGAAGTAACTGATATTCCTATTCGAAGCTGGCTGGCGTCTAACCACCTATAACTTGTATAGAGCAGAATAATAAGCATCAAGCCGCGAAAAGGAACCGTAGCGAGTCTGCTGTCCACCCCAAGAGCACCCGGGATGTAAGAGACTATGTAGAAGCCCGCGAGGCTCCCCGTCAAAGCCACACTTGCGATCCCCGCGAGTCTCGATGAGTCAGGACGTCCCTGTGCTTGAAGTGGGTATGTTGACATCTAGGATTGCTCTCCCCGTGAACCACAGTTTGCGGCAGCCTCACAGCCCCTGTTCCTATCCGCCTCACGGCGGGATTACTCCGTGCTACCCTATGCCGTTGCCGCACTTGAAAGCGCCGCGCGGTCCGCCTCATCGACACGGTGTTTGATTGCACAATGCGATAGCAACCAGTGAATTGCGTACATCAGGGTCATTGCTACTCCGTAAGAAAGAATTGCAATTCGTGGGCCGTAACCGAGATGGCTGGGCAACGTGATCGCGAGGATTGTAAGCACAAGCCTGGAGGCATCCCAGGCAAACTGCGCTCTCTGGCGCTCTAGGCCAACGGCGGCCGCATTGCCGGTCTTGAGCTGCCTGTGCCTAGGGCCCTCGTCCTGCCATGTCGCCGCCACATTCATCATAGCGATTCAATAATAATCTCGTCGATATTGGCGACAAACTCACCCTTAATCCCGAACGGCTTCATAAATCCTCTGACTTCATATCCTCCCTCGGCCAGCATCGCTTTCGTGGGTAGATAACCATACACATTGTCGATGTATCCCACTGGCCAAATCGTCTTTCCGGCAAACGCGCCGTTTATCAGAGCGGCATATTCCCAACATACTTCGGCTGAAATGCCAACGAATCTTAAGTTCTCGTCGAGATCGAACGAGTGGAATGTGACCTGACCCACCTCCCCGGAAAGTCCCAACGCCGTCAAGGGAATGCTAGCCCGGCGAATCAGCAACTTTGTGACCAAAGGGTGTGTTTGCGCGGCTTGGTCGAGAGCTTCCTTCGCGCTTTTTGCGATACTATCCATCCACTTCGTGTACTCTCGCGCTGTGAAACCAACGAAACTTGGCCCATTCAAGACAATAGAAGCAAATGCCAAGACGCGGCTGCGCCATGTTCCACGCCTGGGCCATCGGCCGATAGAGGGCGGTCGCAGATTACCGCAAAAGCCTTGAAGAAAAAGGACCGGCAGCTCTACGCCTATGCGCGTACGTAATGCCTGCCGAACCCCTCCGGGATAATCGGAGCTAAGCTCACGATATCGCGGCCAATCCGTCGGGTGGCAAGATACGCCCCAGATCACGGCAAATAAACTATTGTCTTGATTCTCCACACGTAGCAGACGGAGTTCGCGGTCGCGTGGGCCGGTTGCATTGGAAAATATGGAAACTACGCGTCGAAAAGGAAGTCTTCTCGGCCACCAGATTTTGCGACGACGATGGATTGAGCAATCGCAGGCTGTAGTAGTAAAGCGCAGGCGTACGGGATGCCACTCGCCCTTGCACAAAATCTCGTCAACACGGTTCGCGATGGCGTCTTCAGCCCACTCCACATACTCAGGGTCAACCTTGCTAAACCCGATCTTGGTTCGATCTGGGTTCGGTGATGTATGCGTATGGCTGGCTGCCACAACCAATCCGGCTTCATCCAGACGTCCAGCGCATCGACACAAAATACGTTCACGCAGACCGGGGCTGGCATAAAACCAATCAACAGTCACGATGACCAGCGTCTGGCCATTTTCGCGCAACCCTAACACGTTTGCCTCAAAAGGTATCGCGACTTTCCGACTGGATACGTCGCACGGACCGTGACAGGCAGTGGATAGAGGTTTTGATGGTGTTATGTCGAGAGACGTTGCGATTGCTTCCATCAATGAATATCACTTCCTTTTTGTCTGTCGCAATTGCTGCTTCAACAAGCCGGCTTTCAGTCGAGCTTTAGCGACAAGGGAATATATGAAAGGCCGAGGAGATCGCAACGAAAAGCCATGGACAAGATCTCCACCGAATTCCGATTTAAACTTGGCGATCGTTTCGAAATTAGCACCGCACATGTTCCAATAAGCATATCCCCTGTTGCGACACTCTTCTATTACCTTCAATACATTCCATGGGCTTGCACCAATGGCGAATGCGACAGGACTCGTTCCCGCGACCCAGTCGTAGACCGTGTCTGATCCAGGTACACTGAGTTGAACGCGCGATGCCACTGCTTGGTTCTCCGCATTGTAAACAGTGACCATCCAAGCTAGATTACTTTCGTATAGCGTCTGCGCGAGCGCAAAGAACTGCGTGCGGTTCATTCCGATACTGACCCCCTGTCGCGCGTATGTCTTCTCGAGGACTGACCAGCAGTTCTCTAGATCCCATTCAGTAGAAGCCCTTGCTCCTGATCGTTCACACTTTCGTGCATTCTTTTGTACACCATAGCTAACCCGAAGCTCACCTTTCAGATGGAGTAAATACGTAAAGGTTGGTTCCGCGCGCCATCCGTCCCATATCCACGGACGAACATCATCCACTTCAGGCACCAGACTAAGATCGAGACTACGAAACTCCGCTCGTACGGCACCAATCAATGATCGTGACAGTGCGATATGCTCAGATGTGTTTTTGGCCGGATATGTGCTCGAAAATGCAGATCTGGAGTACAGGATCGCGCTGTAGGGGGTTGCGGGAACAGCTGTCACGATCTTCGCCCCCAGGTATGTGCGCCCGCACAAAGCAATTCCCGCGAGCACTTCGCCTCCTCGGAAGACAACGTAGACCGAGAGAGACCTCCCAAGACTTTCAGCCAGTTTCCGCAAGTATATGCTCGAAGCAAAGGGGGTCACATGCAGAGCAGAGTTAAGCAAACTATCCCATATCGGCCATTCCTCAGCTTCTAGCCTTCTAACGGTTAGGCCACCACTCGCGTTTTTCAAATCATCAGAAACATCTTTCTGTAAACTTTCAACGCTCTTCGTCTGCTTTGCTCTAACTTTCATGCCGAACACCTTTGTGGATCCGCAAGACTTTCCTGATACAAAACGCTATGACAAATACGCTTCCAAAGCAGGCTCACACTGGCGGTCCATCTTTCGTAACAGAATCCCGTCTTCAGAATGCTGCGCATCGATCTGGCATTGCTTCCTTCGCACGAGATATAAACTCTTCTCATTTGTTGGTCGGTAAGTCGGCTCAGTATCGCACTCTGCATTGTGGGGTACAATTCCTTCCCGTTACGAATTCTCTCGTTGGGTAGTTATGATTGTAGGCTTCTCACTGCCAGACAGGGAAGGCTCCGCAGTCTTCCGCGAGCACGGCTATGGCTTTCATTTGAACAAGGGATCTGTGCATCACGTGGTCGCCAGGATGACGACGTCAAGAAGATCACCCGCATTCTTGCACGTCCTCGACGTCATTTCGCTCAACCCGACCGGCTCCAGATTTAGGGCCGAAGCTCCGGAGGAATTTTGTAAGCCTGAATGCCCATCCAGGATATCCACATATAGATTCCGGCGCCCAAGCACCCGACGAATGAGATCAGCGCCAAGGATGATTTCCAGTCAAGCTTGAGCCAGTACGCCAGTCCGAGAGAAACAAGGGTGAGGATCAAACGGACTGTGTCCCGCAGTAGATGAAGATCCTGACGCTCAAGTACATCAAGCGTGGAACCAAAGGGTGAGGAGATGAAACTCAGAACCATCATCGGCATAAGTAGTTCGAGACAGACAGTCGAATTCTTCCAGGCAGGACCAAAGAGCGCGGGTATCACAAGAGGTGCCAATGCTGCAATGGGAACCGAGACGATGAAAGATAATTTGGCCAGCCGCTTTGTGCGTGAAACAAATCCTCGCCTCATCAACTGAGGGGAATTCCGCTTCATATCGGCCAACTCGCCAAAGTAGACCTGGCCGATATTTCTGGACAACATCGACATCGGGAGGAAAAGGACCTTCTGCACCAATGTCATCCACCCTGCAACACTAGAGCCAAACATGACGGCCATAAACACCAAGGGCAAATTACTCGCACTAGCCTCCATGAATGAGGCTGGCATCGACATCGCCGGGAAACGCCGATAGCGTACTGCTACTTTCTTGAGCGATAGGTATCGCAGAGCAGTAACAGCACTACCATTCGTTTGAAAGAGTTTATTGAGGATGCTACTGATGCCAGCGCTCTGACCAACGACTTGGCCGAGGATCAACCCAAGAGCGCCCAGATGTAAGACCCCCAAGCCGACTTGCGTAGTGGCAAGTCCGAGATTCTGTGTAATCTTCGTTCGCGACAAGAGGCCGAAATCTCGAACTCGGACCGACCAGAAGGACAGCCCTGCGTAACACCCCGTTGAGAAAATCCCGATAACTAGCCAGTACCGGTAAGGCCAGATGGTTCGAAGCTCGCTGAATCGCAAAGCGAACTTTCCCGCCATCAGGAGAAGTAGCCCAACTGACACACTGCTCATCAATGCCAATATTATGCACAGAGCCACCAACGAGATGGCCTCTTCATCCGCGTCCGCCACAGGGATCGCCGCTTCATAGCGAAGCATGGAACTGGCTGTGCAGATCATGAGCAGCGACAAATAAAAACCCATCACGCCAAAATCGCTCGGCGTGTACAGCCGGGTGATTATCGGGGAGATCGCCAAGCCGATCATCTGGCCCGCGATCGAGCCTCCCAGCAATAACCCAAGCGCGCGAGCAAACTCGCTCTTAGGCAATGACTCATTAACTTTCTGGCGTACTCCCTTCCACATTGTGTTGTTTGTCCTCGTTGTTACTATGTCAATTTCCGGATCTATCAAGGGAGTGGTTTGCCCCAATGCACACATAGCGACGATATAGGTAGCACACCAAATGCCGCCAGTTGGTCTTTTGGGTTACTTTCTCTCTCGTAGGGGTCGATATTCGATCACGGACACACCACTTCTCTCGGTAGTCATGGTCTACAAGACTCCACAGGCCACATATTCGCAATTCTAATAACGTACAGGATGTCACTCTCGTTAAGGTACGCGGCAGTTGGAAAGAGAAAGTGCTCGCGCATAAGCTGCTTCGCCGTACTAAACTCCGGTAATTCGGGTGCAAAATCCCAGCGGCTTTGAAAGAAGACTCCCTGAATATTGTGACGAAGTAACCAGCGGCACAAACTGCTCCGATCAGCTACCCGGACAGGAAAACCCATTTTACAGTGTTCGCCATTACTGCCATGCTCAACGAAGCGTCCAAATAGTTTCGGTGACAACCCCTGTTCATATAGCTGTTCTAGGTGGCACCGATGACTGACCATCTCGGAGACCGCAAGGCGCCGAAGTTGGTAGCGTGACAAGGCCGACATCCGATGCGGTCTCGTGAAGTAGGACATCAACACTCGGTACGAAGGCAATAGGTAGTACAAAACTGACAGCATCTTCCACGCTCGCCTGCCGCCAATGGAGTGCCGGACAGTGCAAAGCACCAGTTCACCAATTCGGAACGTTAGGTAAATGCTGTGGCGTAAATCTCGTCTGAACTGAAGTTGCAGCGTGGCGTACTTCGGCTTCATTTCCAAGACAGCGCCATCAGGAACGGGAAGCATCTTCGTCAGTGAATGGAGGACAAAATCGGCCTCGCTGTTCATGTCTGCTGCTTTCGACCTCAAGATGTGAGCCATGTCTTCCACAACCATCGTGCCACACTGGTGGCACAAGTCAGTAAATCGTGTCACATCCTTTCTCAGGCCGAAGTAATGAATGAACACCGCAAGCGCCGGTCGCTCCCTGCGCAGCAGTTCGTCAAATGCTGGATACTGCGGGTCCAGATTCTCATCTAGTGGATAGAATAGAACTTGGCAACCGGTCTTGAGAAACGGCGCGATGATTCCTTCAGGGACCAAAGCAGGCAAGAGTACGCGGGTGCCATGGGGTAAACCAAGGGCGCGGGTCAGGGCAACAAGAGCTTCGCGTCCGGAAGCAAAATAGACGGACTCGGGACTCCAGGGCATTTCAGGAACATTACTCCAGCGTGATCGAGTATAGCTTCGTGCGTTATCAATTACTCCTGCCATTCCTTTACCCCTAGCCTGGATTATTCACGAACAAACGCTCATTCTCAAAAAGGCCGCAATACTTGGGGCTCTGGCGCGGGGGGTATATGAAGCTTTCGACACACTGTCATTCTTGATCGAAGCTCAAAATATGGTTCAAGTGTCCGTCCTGGCCGGGTTCTACGCATTTTGACCACGAATTTCATGAATAATCCAGGCTAGGCTCTTTTGTTGACAGTCCACTTGTTCGCCTCTACACGCTTCAATGACAACCGGAGATGTCCAGAGAGACTCCATAAGGCCTTTTCTGAGTACTCATACCTAAAACCTGCCTTTAGAATCCCGCGGACCGAAGCGGTATTGTGTCGAGCGCACGATATATAGGCATTCAGATAGCCCTTTTGAGCCAAACCTGTCAAGATATTATGAAGCATTATCGTATAGATACCCTTTCCCTGATGACCGGGAGTGGTTTTGCAATAATGGATATATACGTCTTTGTCTTGTAGCTCAAATGCTCTAGGCGCGCTCTCAGTAACTACGGTACCGCGTGTCTGCGCCAGCGAGTGGTGGACCACCCGGCCCTCATACAACGCTACACCTATCAAATCGCCACTGGACATTTGAGCGATCAGCGTCTCCTTCGAACAGAGAGTCTCGTCGCAGTTCGGCATAACAGCCGTATCGCACCAAGGGAAGATGAGGTCATAACCGGCCGGTGTACACACTGTGTTAGGATGCTGGTTCGTCAGATCAGCTCTGAACATGTAAGTAGACTTCAAACGAGGCAGTGCTCTCAGCCAAAACGACGGGGTCAGTACCTGCCGACGGACCTTGTCCCACATCTCAGCGCTCATTCTTATCATGAAGTAGTTCTCAATTTGCCACTATATGTGCGCTCCGGAGCAAGCGTATTTTCTGCCTCTCGCCGCAGGGGCCTGAGCCCATTTTATCGAGTGTCTCCAAAAAGGCATTTTGATGCTAGTGTAGTCCGCCACACAGATGGTCATTTATCCGAAACGGCGAATTCGTTGTTTTTTCGGAAAAAATCGTAGATTCCAAGTTTTGCCAATGCCATGAATGCCCAATAGATAAATGATGCAAACAATGACGACCTACACTTGCATCGCTGAAATATCCATTGGCTCGATCGGCTTATAGACATGAGAAAACTCTTGAAGCGCGTCAATTACATATGCAATTTGTTCATCTGCAAGTTCGGCATACATCGGCAGAGACAGAATCTCGCCAGCCAGCGTTTCCGTAACCGGTATTGACCCCACGTCCCGGAGCGCCCAATGTCTGGTATGCTCCAGTCAAATGCAGCGGCACCGGGTAGTGAATCCCTGTCTGAATGCCCTTCTCTTCCAGAAAATGCTTTAGCTCATTACGCTGGGAGCATCGCACTACAAAGAGATGAAACACGTGTTCATCACCCTCTGGAATCGCAGGTGGAATGATCGGAGAACCCTCCAGGGCAGCGGCGAGCTTTGTTGCATGATCACGACGAGCGGCGTTCCACCGATGCAGGTGCGGTAGCTTTACCGAAAGAACCGCAGCCTGCAACGCGTCCAGCCTGGAGTTCCAACCCACGATGCTGTGGTCATACTTGACGTGCTGCCATGCTCTCGCAGAATGCGGAGGCGTTTCATCTGTTCAGGATCGTTTGTGGTCACTGCTCCGCCGTCTCCATACGCTCCCAAGTTCTTCCCAGGATAGAAACTATAGCAGGTGAGGCGGCCGGAAGAACCGAGTGTCTTCCCGTGGGTCGAGGCGCCATGTGCCTGCGCACAATCCTCAATCAGGGTGAGATTGTGTTGTTCGGCCAGGGCCTCGAACGGCTTCAGATTCATCGCACGGCCATAGTGATGCACCGGAACAATTGCCTTGGTCCGATCAGTGATTGACTTCGAGGCCAGTTGCACGTCCATATGGAAGGTAACTGGATCGACATCAACGAACACAGGCGTGGCGCCAGCATTGCTGATGGCTTCTGCTGTGACGAAAAAACTATTGGCAGGGGGCAAGGACTTCATCCCCCTGTTTGAGCCCTGCCGCTCTCGCGGCTAAAGTAATGGCCTCTGTCCCCTTGGCCACTCCTATGCAGTACTAAAGGCGGCAGACTCCTGCTCGAACCTCTCCAAAATAGGACCGCCGATGAAATAGACCGTCTCCAGCACGTCAGCACTGCGGACGTGCGCCGATGACAGTCAGAACTCTCACTGAAGAACCTCGGAAAGTGGTGGGCACTCCAGCGATGACGCGAGCTGCAGGACAGAATGTGCAACGCAGTCGAGCTGGTCCTGAGTGAGTTCTGGATAGACAGGCAAAGACAATACACTTCGAGACGCCTTCTCGGACTCGATAAGCGACCCGACGACCCTACACTTCCCGGCGAAGCATTCCTGTTCATGCATGGGCAGCGGGTAGTAGATTTCGGCACCCACGCCCTCTTGCTTGAGAGCTTGGACGACCGCGTCTCGGTTCGAGATGCGAATCGTATATTGATTGAAAATACTGATGCAATCCGGGCTGACCGTGGGAGTTTGGATTCCGCTGGCAGCAAAAGCCTTGTCGTAAAACGCCGCATGGCGGCGGCGCCCTTCCGACCAATCGCCGAGGTGGGGAAGCTTTACAAGCAGGATTGCCGCTTGAATGGGATCGAGCCTAAAATTGCCGCCGACGAATTTGTGGTAGTACTTCGGCTTCGAACCATGGGCTCGCATGGCCACAAGGCGTTCATGAAGGGCGGGATCGTTCGTCACAATCATTCCGCCATCGCCGGCGCCGCCAAGGTTCTTGCTGGGAAAAAAGCTGAAACAGCCGACGGTCCCGATGCTCCCCGCCTTGCGCCCCTTGTAACTGGCCGAGATGGCTTGTGCTCCATCCTCGATCACAAAGAGGTTGTGCTTCTTGGCAATCTCCATGATTGGATCCATGTCGCACATTTGCCCGTAAAGATGCACGGGGATGATTGCCTTTGTCCGGTCAGTGACGGCAGCTTCGATTTTTGCCGGATCCACGTTGTAGGTGCACGGGTCAATATCGACAAAGACGGGAAGAGCCCCGGTGCGTGATATGCAGCCAGCCGTAGCGAAGAACGTGAAGGGGGTGGTAATGACTTCATCGCCCGGGCCAATGTTCAGAGCCATAAGACTGGCGAGCAGCGCATCTGTCCCGCTGGATACACCAACACCGAATTGACAGTCAGACAGCGCTGCAACCCGTTGTTCCAACTCGGCGACTTTTGGCCCAAGGATACAAACCTGGGAGTCGAGCACTTCGCTTACAGCAGCAAGGACCTCATCCTTAATGGTGGCGTACTGCGCTTTGAGATCGAGAAGTGGAACTTTCATAAGATAGCCTCCTGCAATGACATTTCGTTCTTGAATTCGTCGTAAGTTTTGGAACCTACATTCTGCCCCGCCGGCAACGGGGAATCTTCATCGAGATCGAGGCACCGGACGATTCCGGGTTCGACCTCCTTATAGCGAAATCCACTCTCTGGACAGCGCATGATGCCGTCTGCGTCGGGAGAGAGCCGGTGGCCATGGCGGCTCATCCAACCAAGTTGCCGCGCGGGGTTGCCGACCATCAAGGCGTAGTCGGGAACGTTTTTGGCAACAACAGCTCCAGCCCCTATAAAGCTATAGCGGCCGAGTTCGATGCCACAGACAATCGTTGCATTCGCCCCCACAGTTGCCCCGCGGTGGAAGATTGTGGCTTCGTAAAGCGAGTGGCGGTTCACCTGAGAGCGAGGATTTGTGACGTTGGTGAGCACGCAGGATGGTCCCAGAAAAACATCATCCTCAACCACAGTGCCAGCGTAGATCGAGACGTTGTTCTGAACTTTGACATTATTGCCAATGACAACGTTCTCGGCTACCTGGCAGTTTTGTCCGAAGATGCAGCGCTCGCCGATCTTCGCCCCCTTCAGAATGTGGGAGTAGTGCCAGACCTTCGTCCCGGCACCGATCTCGCACCCTTCGTCAACCACTGCGGTAGGATGAACGAAATAAAGTTTCTTGGGCGCTTCGGGCACGGTGTGGGAGAGCACCGCCTTATGGCTCTCCATCGCTTGCTGACAGGCGCTCAAGACCCTCAAAACACGAAGGCCCTCGCGGCCGTCTGTAACTGGAGCGCGTCTCGATTCCATGCAATCGAGAAACTCACTGCACTCATTCCGCAGAGGCTCAGCTTTTTCAAGGAGGACAGGCTCGGCTTCTGCCTTCACCGCATTCGGAACGCGATCCTTCCACTCCACTCGATGAGGGTAAAGCACCAGTTTGTCCGCTGCCGTGTCGTCAAAGACCGCCATCTTTTCGGAACCAACAACAACCAGGCGCTGTTCCTTGAACGGGTGAAGCCAACTCACGAAAACGTGGGCGCGGACGCCGTTCGCAAAGGCAAACTGGCTGAGCGTCACGTCTGCGACGTTTTGGCTAAGATAGTAGCCACCTTCGCAGGTCGTCGACTGCGGCTCTTCGCCCAACAGACTGAGCAAGACACTAATATCGTGCGGCGCAAAGCTCCATAGGATGTTTTCCTCAGCACGGATCTTGCCCATATTAAGGCGATTCGAATAAATGTACTCCACACGGCCAAGACAACCGCCATCAATGAGTTCTTTCAGCTTCCTCACGGCCGGATGGTACTGTAGGATGTGCCCGACCATCAGAATGCGGCCACACTTGGCTGCGAGTTCGAGCAGTTCCTCCCCCTCTGCAACCTGGAGTGCCAACGGCTTCTCAACAAACACATCCTTACCGGCCAGCAAAGCACGCTTTGCCATGTCATAATGCATCACTGCCGGCGTGGCCAGGACAACTCCGCGAATAGCCTCGTCCAAAAGGACATCCGCAAAGTCCCGCCGGTAGGCCACTTGCGGGTACTTCGCCCGGATATCTGCCTCAACAAGGGGATTGTCGTCGCACACCGTGTGCAGCGCGCCAAGGTCGAAAACATTCCGGACCAGGTTCTTGCCCCAGTATCCGTTTCCTACAACCGCGACATTCTGAACCATGATGCCTCCAAGCGTTAAGCGAGAATAATCTTTTCCCGGTCGGCGATGTTCCGAGTGGCGTTCCGCGTATCGATCACAATTTTGGACTTCCGCACAATATTGTCGTAATCGTAGGCGTCGTGGTCGGTCAGAATCAGCGTCGCGTCAGTATTCGCAAATACATCGTCCGTCAATTCCCGCAACTCGATTCCCGGAAGGCGGCCATAGCGGTGCGACACGTAGCCACTCACATGCGGATCGAAATAGGAAAGGGTAAACCCGCGGTCAGCAAGAAGTTTGAGGATCTTGATCGAGGGTGATTCACGGCAATCGTCTACATTTTTCTTGTAGGCCAAGCCGAGCACCAACAGGCGCGCTTTGTTCGATGGAATCCCTTGGGTGCTCAGGTGATCCGCAACGCGCCCCACTACCTCGTAGGGCATGTTCGTGTTGATCTCACCTGCCAGTTCGATGAAGCGCGTGGAGAAGTCGTATTCCCGCGCTTTCCAGGAGAGATAGAAAGGATCGATCGGAATGCAGTGACCGCCGAGGCCCGGCCCTGGATAGAACGCCTGGAAACCAAATGGCTTTGTCTTCGCTGCATCCACAATCTCCCAAATGTTCAGGTTCATGCGTTGGCAGAGAAGCTTCAATTCGTTCACGAGGGCAATATTGACGCAGCGATATATGTTTTCAAGGATCTTTGACATTTCCGCCGCTTCACAGGAAGACACTGGAACAATCCTGTCAAAGACCGTTCCATAGAACGCTTCCAGGGCCCGCCGAGAAGCAGGATCATTTGCGCCGACGACTTTGGGAATGGTACGCGCCGTGAAGTTTGGGTTAGCCGGATCTTCACGCTCCGGGGAGTAACCGACAAACAACTCCTCTCCGATTTTCAACCCGGACTTCTGCAGGATTGGAAGCACTACTTCCGCCGTAGTGCCTGGATAAGTTGTGCTCTCCAAAATGACGAGTTGCCCAGGACGCAAATGTGGAACAAGAGACTCCGCCGTCTCCCGGACCGCGGTAAGATCGGGCTGCCTGGCCTTATCGAGAGGCGTGGGAACGCATATGCTCAGCACGTCAGCCTTGGCGACCCACGAGAAGTCGGAGGTAGCAACTAAGCGGTCATCCTTGCGCATGTTTTGGATGACGGATGCGGGGATGTGGCCGATGTAGCTTTCTCCGCTCATAAGCTTTTCTATCTTTGCTTGATCAATGTCGAAGCCGAGCACTTTGAATCCCCGGCTCGTAAAGAGCTGTGCAAGGGGTAGACCGACATAGCCAAGCCCGAGGATACCGGCCGTGAGGCTCCGGTTTTCGACTTTCTGGATGAAGTTATCCAGATGAGAGCAAGAGACTTCCGCAATCATGTGCGTACTCCTTTGTGTTCTTGGTAACGAGCGCCATTCCTTAAACTGGCCCGATCACCACAATAGCTATGCACTCGTACGACTGGTGCAGGATGTCGAATATCGGCCTGCCTACTTCTCCCAAGCCCACTTCGATCACGTCTGCATCAGACACAGAAAAACCTCCGTCGTATGTTTTTTGCTTGTCAAACAGAAGATAATTACTCGACAAAACTTCCGGTGAAACTTCACAAGTCCTTGACTGCCGGGCAAAGCTCAGCCTGCTCTGCCGGCCCCGTGCAAGGCAGTTTTCTTATTGCAATAAATTTCGAAGAAATCTCTAGGGCTCATCATCAGAGTAATAGCCCTTGCTGGACCCGTAGCCGTAGCCATAGCCATAGCCATAGCCATAGCCATAATTGTCGCCGGCAGTTATGTCGTTAATTACAATGCCTGAGAGACGGGCATTGCCTGTCTGCAGCAACTTACAGGCCCGTTGCAGACTAACGCGTGATGTAACACCAACCCTCGACACCAGTAGAACCATGTCTGCCCACTGCGCAAGAAGCACAGCATCCGTAACAAGCAGGGATGGAGCACTATCTATGATGACATGATCGTACTCAGCCTTCCACTCTTCCAGCATTTTTTGTATATGGGTGGATCCAAGCAGCTCCGCGGAGTTCGGCGGCCGTAATCCAGACTGGAGAAAAAACAGATTGGGAATCTCCGGCAGCTCGACAACAACTTCGCGCCAGTTACCCGCTCCGGTAAGTGCGCCACTTAGTCCAAAATTTTTGGGCATATTCAATCGATCTGCGATTGTGCCGCGCCGTAGGTCGGCGTCGACCAGTAGTACACGGTTCCCCCGCTGATTGAGTACAATCGCAGTATTCGTGCTGATGGTTGTCTTTCCCTCCCCCGGCGAGGCACTCGCAATCAAGATTGTCTTCGGTGGTGTCCCGGCAGAGGCAAGGAGAATCGCGGTGCGAAGCGCGCGAAATGCCTCAGAGGCGTGAGATGTCGGTCGCCGGAATGCGGAGGCGAGTATCGCTTCCGAGGATGCCTCCATATCTGTCTCCCCTGCCTGCTGCTTTTGCTTCGTACGCCGGGGTTTGATATGGGGGATTACTCCAAAGAGGGGAATTGATGTCAAACCTTCGATCTCTTCCGGGCTCCGGATCAAGGTATCCAGGTTCTCGGCAGCGAAGGCCAGAGCAGTTCCTGTGCACAAACCGAACAGGATGCTCAGGGCAAGCACAAGGGAGACTCTGGGTACAACCGGCTTTGTAGGCAAGGACGCCATGTCGATGGCGTCGACGGTCGCTGCCTTGAGACTGGCGACTACACCCGACTCTTTCAGCTTCTTTTGCAGGTCATTGTATAGATCATTGTTGGATTCGGCCTCACGCTTCAGGATGCCGTACTGGTCAAGCCCCGCGCTCATGTCATTAGCGATCTGCTTCTGCTGTTCAAGTGCCGCCTGCATCTGCTTCTCAGTGCCAGAAGAGATCTCGTATTGCGTACGGAAGCGTTCCTGAATATCCGCGATCTCCTTTTGCAGCGACTTGTCAACTTGGGCCAACTGATTGGCGAGTTGAATCACTGCAGGATAGTGAGGACCATACTCTGAGTTAGCCTGAGCGAGTTGGCGTTTCAAATCAGCTTCCTGTCCGCGAAGGACCGGAAGGACACTGTCGGGGACGATCGTACCGATCAACTCAGGGTTGCCAGATTGGGCGACGCGATATTGCGCTTCTTTCAGAATTCGGTCAGCTTGTGCGTCTGTCAGTTCCTGGCTGAGATCTTTCAGCTTAGAGAGCACCAGGTTATCGTTCTCATCGGTGCCGAAGATGCCCGTCTGTTTTTGGAGCTTGGAAAGATTGGCCTGAGACTCTTCCACCGCAGACTTGAGTTGAACCATTTGGCCCGATAACCAGTTCGACGCCTTCATCGTGTCTTCGTAACGTGTCGTGAAGGTGCGCTGGGTGTAGGAAGACACCATGCGGTTAACGACCTCCTGTGCTAGCGCCGGATTAGCATCGCGAAAGGTGATTTCCACTGCCTGCGAGCGCGGGATCGTCTGCACCGTTAGTGAACTATTGAAACGGCTCAATAACGCGTTGCGGCGTGCTGGGCTCGTTTGCTCAATTTGGTCTGGCGTCTCCGACATGACAAGCGGCCCAAAATATGCGAACTTGCGGTCACCAGCAAATGTGGGTTGCTTATCAAGCCGCAATTCACTGATCACAGTCCACGCAAGGCTCTTGCTTTTCATAATATGGACTTGGGTTTCGAGCTTTTCATCGAAGCCGAGACCGCCGCCTCCGAGGCTGGAAGTGATGTCACCCATGTCCAGAGAATTGGAACCTTCTGGGTTGATCGCCAAATCAGCAACAGCCTCGTACAGGGGAATCTTAACGATGCAATACAACGTCCCTAGAAGAAAGGCGACGATGACCGAAGCTGCGATAACTCGTCTGTGACGCCGAAATACACGGATTAGATCCGAGAGGCTGATCTCGTCGGGACTGCCAGGATCTACCGCCCTCCCATCCCCCCGAATTCGCGCCGAACTGGGTCCCTCCGATATGCCTTTGCTTGAACGGCTCACTAAATGTCCTCTCCGGGGTACAGCATTATGGTTAGTGCAGTTCAACAGCGTATACGGAATAGAGGGCAGCCTGAATCGCTGCCGTAATCCCCATGGCGCCGTAATTTTTTACGTTGCTCAGCGGAACAAAAACGATATCTTCCGCATGCAACTGCATATCTGAGGCCTTAGCACGATAAATCTTGTCCAGTGAAATCTCAATTTCTACCATTCCTCCAGAAGACTTTCTGATGATCATCACATGCTTCAGGGAGGCCAGCTTTGTCGTACTCCCAGCTAGCGCAATCGACTTCAAGAGCGAGATGGAAGTATTGTTCTCTATGAGAAATGCGCCCGGCTTGTTAACCTCCCCGAGCACATAAACCACCCCCGCTTTGGAGACGATGATCGTGTCGCCCGGAGAAACCGCCACGTTCGCCTTTTCGATCGATCCGCCGCCAGAGAGGTCGATCACCTCCTCTCGGTCCTGCCTTCGCGCCCGCAGAATTATCACTGTGTGGCCGGCTTTCAACGTCAGGCCACCCGCCGCGGAGATCGCGTCGTAGAGCTTATGAGGACCCATCAGCGGGTAGATGCCCGGGGTAGCTACCTCTCCGTATACGGTGATGCCCTGCGTCGCAAACTCTTCGATGAACAGCGAAACTTCCGGCTTTATCACCAGCTGGTGCTCAACCAACTCACGTGCTATCAATAGTTGCGCATCGCGAACCGTCATACCCGCAAGCTTGAGGTCTCCTATTAGCGGGAGACTGACAACGCCGTTCGAATCAACCCGAACCTTCAACACCAACTCCGGAACATGGAAGACGGTTAGATCGATCAGGTCGCCAGGACCAATTGTCATTGCGCTCTGATCGGACATCGTTGCAGACTGCGAATTGTTTTCCGCTCCCTGCGCCCGCATTAGAGGAGAACAAAACCCCATCAGGCCCAACACCAACACACTCATCCAGTATCTGAACACTCTCATCAATGATGCACCTTCCGAAATCTCCAAATTTCGTGCGAATGCCCGTTGTAGAAGCGAGGCTTTCAAGCTCGAAATAGAAAATGTTCTAGGATTCAATATACATTGGCGTGAGGTAGCGGCTCATGCCAAAACTTGCGACTTGAGTTGGGACCACAGAAGAGACGAAGCCATTATCCCTGAACTAGCAAGAACTGCCCGTCGTGGAATAGTCGGTGTGCATCGGATACGAGCAAGCCAGAAGACACTCCTCACAGACTAATTCGCCCGAGTCGCCTGTGCGAAATTGGCCGCCGGAACGCTCTCGGCCTGCCCGCCAGGAATCTGACTCTTGGCTGGACCTGCATTGTATGGCTTGATAGACAAGGCAGTTTTCAAAAGCTCGGTCCCAGGATTATAGTCGGGAACCAATTCCTTGAGCAGCAGCACGAGGTTGGCGACGTCTTGTCCTTCAACAATTGCTTGCAGGCGCTGCAAAGACGCTTTGATTTGCATTGCATCGGGATTCCGATGGCAGACATAGCTTCTAATCTTAGCGTGCGAAGTTGGGATTAGATGCTCATCCTGNNACGAATACCTCTCCGCCCTTGCCGATCGAGAAAGCTTGCAAAACCAACTGGGCAGCCTCAGGAATGGTCATAAAATAGCGTGTCATTTCCGGGTGAGTAACTGTCACCGGGCCGCCTGCGGCAATTTGTTCCTTGAAGATTGGAACAACACTTCCGCTGCTTCCGAGTACATTTCCGAAGCGCACCGCAACAAATCTTGTAGCACTTTCCAACTGGAGTGCGCGAATGAGCAACTCTGCAGTGCGCTTCGTAGCGCCCATCATGCTGGTCGGCCGAACCGCTTTGTCTGTGGAAATCATGACAAAATCGTCGACTCCGTGCTCAGTCGCTGCACGGGCGACGTTCCAGGTCCCGAAAATGTTAGTTTCGACGGCAGCGAAGACGTGCCTCTCCATCAACGGAACATGCTTGTAGGCGGCTGCATGATACAGAATCGACGGGTGATAGTGTTGCATCACCCGTTTCAGAGTGCCACGGCTGGTGATACTGCCGATCTCTGGGTAAAAAGTTATGTATGGAAAGCTTCTAGCCATCTCTCTTTCAATATGGAAAAGGGGAGTCTCCGCCTGATCGAAACCCACAATGGCAAGCGGACGGAAGGGAGCGATCTGCCGGCAGATCTCCGACCCGATCGAGCCGGCGGCGCCCGTCACCATGACAACCCGCCCTTGAATGCGCTCCCGAATCCGGNNCCCTGGACAAGCTCTCCCAGACTCGGCACCATCTTGTATTCCACCTTGGCATCGGTGGCGAACTTCAAAATACGCACCATTTGCGGTCCCGTCGCGGAGGGAATCGCAATCAGCACTCTCTTGATGGCGTGCTTCTGCACCAATGCTTTGAGGGCGTCCCCAGTTCCCAACACGCGCTTGCCATCCATCACAAGACCAACTTTGCTTGGATCGTCATCGACAAAGCCTCTGACATCGCACATCAGAGATGGGTTCTGCCGCAACTCCCACAGCAGCGCCAGTCCTGCGGCGCCGGCGCCGTAAATGAGCGTTCTTGTCCGCTCACCGTCGACTGTACTGCTTCTCTTCGCGGTGACGACCACGCGAACGGCCAACCTTC
This sequence comes from Acidobacteriaceae bacterium, assembly GCA_003151435.1. GTDB lineage: Bacteria > Acidobacteriota > Terriglobia > Terriglobales > Acidobacteriaceae > Telmatobacter. The sequence continues at coordinate 3,843 of PLXP01000001.1, read as the reverse complement.
CCCCCAAAGTCAGCAAGCAGGAAATCAGCCAATCGAGAATGTACACAGAGCGAGGAATGCCCCAAGATCCGAGCAGAATGAATATGACCAATCCACCCAGTATCGATCCCGCCGAATTAGCCAAAACAAGCCGCACTGCATCGTAAACCGAAGTATGCCGCCAACTTCCCCGGCTTACCGCGCCAACGATGAAGGCTGCGGACTTTGCCGCTGCCCAGATGCACAGGGCCACCCCCATCGGGTGGAAGTATTTGGCGGGCAATGCGCCGTCGAATCGCAACTCGAATGCGAGGAATGTAGAGAGGGCAAATGCTGCCAAGTCCAAAGAATATGCAATAAATCTACGGCCGAAACGTTGCGCCCTATGCCGTCGGGCAAGCTTTGATTCCGGAGACATATCTTTCCCTCCTGGATTCCTACGTTTTGTTTCTCTTGCGGTTTCCGAACTTTGGTGAACAGCTGATGGCGTCACGCAGCAGACGCTCCCCTATAGCCAGCGGCTGCCAGACCGCTCATTGTCAACTGGCAAAGTCTTCAATGGTCTCTGGTCTTCAATGGTCTCTGGAAAGTGAGACGACATCAGGCCCCGTCAATCGGTCTAAAATCTGCCGCGAAGGCAGCTTGCCGAACGATCGACCTCCAGCCGACCCTGTCGAAAATGAGGATAACGCGCTCTCTGGACTTCGCCCTATGCAGTTCAGCCTGAATACTCCCATCTTAATTCTGTGCAATGGGCGATGGATAGGCCGGCATCCGTGAAACGATCAAATCCAGCCAGAACCTGGCGTATGCACGGTGCGCTTCCAGGCTATTTGGATATACGGGCTTGTTGCCATCGATCAGGTTGTATATCTCCGGATGGGTCAACACCGTCATCATCAATGCAGTTGTCAGGATTGTGGGATCCAAATTACGAATTTTCCCGCTCCTGATGTTCATCTCAAAATAATGATTGATTGTCGAAAAAACTGGCGAGAGTTGCTCCTGGAAGAATTCGTCCGCCTTCGTGTGCAACTCGATGAATGCGACCGCAATCAGTTGAAGCAACTCCGGCCGGTAGTTGACTGTATCTGCGAGCATCTCGATAATCTTTGGCAAGACCACTTCTGGAGAATCGCATTGTGTTATCCCCTTCAGCACGTCCTGGCGAAACTTTAACCCTGCGGAATACGAGCGGAGGGACGACCAGAAGAGTTCTTCCTTATTATCGAAATGCCGGAAAAGTGTGTTTTCACTCACGTCGGCAAGGCGGGCTATCTCACGAGTGGTTGTTCCGTGATATCCCTGGCGCGCAAACAGCTTGCCTGCCGCCTGGAGAATCTTGTCCGTCCTCACTGAGCTTTTGGCTGTGACTGGCATTCTACACGCACTCCACACCACAATTGCAAGGCACCGGCGCCCTGCATGGGACATTGTTCACTTACCGTAAGATCGCTGCGACTCTACGCCACACCAAGGGGCCGCGAATTGACTTCGCAACCGGGGGCGTGCAGGTTGATCTTGACGCGCCGAATTCCTTGCGGCTCATTTTCTGGCGAACCTTGAATCTGGATGGTCACAAACAGAGGCGATGGAGGAGGCGAACTCTTGGAACAATCCAAGCGGTAAAAGCTCTTGAATCAATATGATACTGCCAGAGGCGGCTGCTCCGCCGGCATACTTGCATATGAGCCTGCGCGGATGCACCTGGCCCTCCAGCGCTTAGCGTCAAAGGCATCCCGCTTTTATGCGGCTATCGGTTCCAAATCTTCAGCGGCCACCTGGATTGCGGCATGCTGGTTAATCAATTCGAGTGTCAGCACGAATCGCATGCTGTTGCTCTTTCTCACAAGAGTTCCCTGAAGACCCTGCATCACGCCGCTCTTAATACGAACTTTTTCGCCGATAGCAAGGTCGCGATACGGTTCGATCCGTTGCCTACAGAAGTCGGAGCGCAGAAACTCGACCTCGGAATCCGGAAGAGGGACACACCCTCGGCTGTTGCCCACAATCTGTAGCACACCGGGAGATTGGAGGACCTTCGCCCGTTCCCTGGAATCGATATGCACAAACAGGTAGGTTGGAAACAGCGGCAGGATGAGCTTCATCCGTTGCCGGTTCTTCCAGACCCGGACGGTTTCATAGGTAGGGAGAAATGACTCAATCTCCCGCATGTCAAGCTGCTTCAGTGCCGACTTTTCGTGTTGCGGAACAGTGTAAACCGCATACCAATTGCGATCACGCGCTGCACCCGTGGTTGTCGGTTTCTGGGAGACCTGATCGCCGAATGTTTGACCTGTCGCCTGTAGACTCACCCGAAGCCTCTGGTTTAATCGGTGCGTCGCACAAACGACGGAGAGCAACGTCCCGGATGTGCGTAAAGGGTGAAGCGTGAAATACTTGCCGCCTTGTTGGGCATCGAAATGCGCACGGCTCTGCCATCCTGACTTAGCAAATCAACTTTACACTAAGCCCTTCATTCAATCATCGCCAAACCCTGCACCCTACTCACAGGGACAACGAATGCTTCAGCCGCGAAACCATCCAGCGCCGAAGACATTCTTGCGTAAGCCCGTCAACAACCATTAAAGGTGGAAACTATTACAGGTGGACCTGTGTGCAGAGATTGGCACATCTTTTTCCCTGTTGAGATAATCGTAAGCCAATGCCGCCGTTTGTGCAATCGCTAGATTGTGAATTTGGCGCCAATAGTCGGGTAAAAGATCATCTGCAGCTTGTGGCTATTTATTGTTTAATAAACATGTCGCTATAAATACCTGCAATCAATTGGTTACCCACCCCCCGCCCCCGAAAACGAACTAGATTCACAAACAGTCGGGCAATGAGTAGATTTATTGGTTTTGTGCCCCGGCAAATGGGATCAAAAGCCTCCCCCGTGGCATTATGGAAGCACTTGCTGTCACTGCTTCCTTCTGCGCAGGAAATGGCCGACTCTTCGCAACGATTGGACCGTGTCTCGGCGTTGGTTCAAACGGGCTTCTGTGGCTGGCAGGAGAGCGTATTGGGCACCGCAGCACAGATCAATTTTAGAGAACTGCCTTTTGGCGTAAAGTGCAATCACTGTGCTGCCTGAACGGAGCCGGGTGGCCTGACGCAAGACACAGACGTGAGCAGCCAGCAGCATCAGCGCGGTGAGTTCGGCGCCGCAACGCGACCACTCCGCCGTGCCGCGAAAACGAGCCTGGCAGACCGGGCAGCGGACGAGGACTCACGCACTGCCTGAACCCAGGATCATACGAGAGAACTCCGGTCACGGCGGCGATTCAAATTGGCCTGCGGATACAGCCTGCCCCACTACTGGCCTACCCGTCGCGGCGGGTCTTTGTGGTGACTTCGGTGGGGATATGGGCGCTGTAGGGCGAGACGTTCCTCGGGCTCCTTTGCCGAGTCGTCGGTGGCCTTGTTTTCTGCCTGCCGGGAGAAGCACAAGACGCTGGCAAGCGTGGAGAAGTTGGCGCGGTCGCGGAACGTGAACGACATCTAGACGTAGTGTCGGTCGGCCCCGGCCCAATTGGTCTGAATCCAACTTCGTAGACCTCAGCCTCATGGTTTGGTCGGACGGGTATCTCCCTTGGGGCGATCAGTTCTTTTTTCAAGCCCGTCGGGTTCTATAAAAGGGGATGTCAAGTAAAAACACTCTTCCTCTTCCGCGAGGAGGGGATGTTTTTTCGACATCCAGCCCCCATCCGCAGATGCACGAATCCTGGCCGGGGCGCGGCTGGCCGAACCGATTTAGCCGGTGGTTGCGGAGTCATGAATTGATGCGTTCCTTCGCGCGGCCTCATTGCGCCTTTAAGCAGCGTGCTGGCAATTGCCAACCATGGTTCTATCTGAGACTCGTGG
>PLXP01000102.1 GCA_003151435.1 Acidobacteriaceae bacterium | reverse complement strand
TCAAAGTCGTTGACACGCTCCGTTCACAGAGAGTCCCGTTACGCTCTCACAGATCACCTTGAGCGCGTGGATGATGGGCTTAACGCACACCGTCTCTTGGGAACTGTTGCAGGATGTCAGCCTCTTTCAAGAGTTCGGTGTTCGTGACCTCTTGAATGCCGTAGCCATTGCTGAGGATGGCTTCTTTGTCTCCGGCACTGGCACCAATCAGCCGCAAGGCTTGATTGGCAACACGGGCACCGGAACGGGAGCGCCGTATCTTTGGGAAGCCACCGGCAGCTATTTGCTCAACGCCACGGACGATATTCTTGGCACGCTCAAAGGGTCGTACTTCCCCAATGCAGCGTGGCTGATGAGCCGTGCAACTGCCGTTGCGATTCGGAAGGCACAGCGTCAAGCCAACCTTTTCGCGGCCTCCTGGACGCGTGAAAACGGACGCGACATGCTTCACGGATTCCCCGTGAGCTACAGCGCGAACATGCCCGCGATTCCCACGGCCACAAGCGCGGGCGTTGTGCCCATCTTGTTTGGTTCCTTTCAGGATGGATATGTTATTGGCCAACGCGGTGGTGGTGGTACGTTCGTGAAGCTGCTTGACCAAGTCAACGCGCTTGCCGGTCAAACGGTCCTGCTCGGTTATCAACGAGTGGATGGCAAAGTGCGACGCTCGGAAGCATTGCAAAGTATCACTATCAGTCATTCGTAGCACTAACCAAGAACGGCGCGAATTTTCATGCCCCGGCTAGCGGGGTCCTGTACACAACGCGCCTCCCTCAACCAAGGGTCATGACGTGTGCAGGAGTAGGCTAGACCGGCCTTCAGCGTGCCGGGATTGCAATTCGCTGGAGAACGGGGCCGTTCGTTTTCGCTTTCAGGGGAGGAAGCGGAACGGGCGGCCTCAATCCTTTACACCACGAAAACCATGATGTAATCGCGCCCGGAGATTCCGGCAACGCGCCTACGCGCCTTACAGCGCGATTACGAAGCATTGTGTAACACAGCACCAACCGCAATCAGAAAGGAATTTCCTATGTTTTCATGTGAGCGTGATGAGAAGATTTTCCAAACTTTACCGGGGCAAGGGTGGCGTGTACTCATTCAGTGGGACCCGGCTCCCGCAGATACGGCGGAGGGTTTCCCTGCCGCAACAGTGGAGCCGGTCATTGCTTGGGTGACCTTGAAGGTTCCACGCGTAGGCACAAAGTGTACTTATGACGATGTTGTCATTGCGCCGTTGGTGCGATTCCCTTCAGGTGATGAGTTGCTCATCTTGGATAGCAACAAACCTAGTCCCCGCAAGGTCGTTTACATCGCACCCGGTGAAGAGGTCAACGAGCAACACGTGAATCAACTCCGGCATGGTGGCTATGCTGCGGGGGTGACCCTTGTCTAACTTCCTGGATATTGCCCTTGAATGTGTTCGGCGCGGATGGCTCATCTTTCCGTGCAAACCCAACAAGAAAATCCCGGCCATCCGTGGATACTACGAAGCCGCAACCGCTGATGAGGCACAGGTCCGGGCGTGGTGGGCAAAATGGCCTGATGCCAACATCGGGATTGCGTGCGGTGAGAGTGACCTATGCGTCATTGACAAGGACCACAACCTCCCAAGCCGTGAGGCCGCCGTTGCGTGGGTTGCTGAGGTCAATACAAGCGGACGGCTGCCGCGTACTTTCACTGTGCTGACGGGCAGGAGGTTTGCTACCGATGACCCAAGCAAGCCGGAGTGGGGCATACAGCTCTATTACAGCGGCGCGGTTGCCGGGAGTGGTCAGTACATGGAGGACGGACAGAAGGCCGGAGACATCCAAAGTTGGGGTGACTTGGTGATGGCACCCGGCAGCGTCCACCCAAAGAGCGGGGAGCGTTATGAAATCCTGATTGACGCCCCGGTTGCTCCGTTGCCTGGATGGGTCCAAGAGCTACAGCCGGAGCGCAAGGTCTTTGACCCGGCAACGTCTGTGGACCTGGACACCGTGAATGAGTGGCGCACGTGGTTGCTTGAGTACGCGGCACACTTCGGGCTGACTGTGCGTGACCATGACAACCGTGTGGTCAATGGCGTGTGGATTGGTATTGCCTGTCCATGGAAGCACAGCTCCGGTGAGGACGGAGAGCCAAGCAGCACAGCCATTGGGATGCTAGACGGCAAACTCCAATTTAGTTGCCTTCATGGGTCCTGTGAGACTGTGCATGACACACCGGCTTTCAAAGAAGAGATGTCCAGGCGGAACAAGACACCGTTTACCAAGGCAGAGCCGGGAGCGGACCCGGTGATTGTCATGGGCAGCGGCAAGGCTCAGCCGAAGGCCGCCATACTGCCGGAGCGCGTGCGCCCCGTGTATCCCATCTCCGCTTGGGACGGGACCATCGTTGCTGAGTTTGCAAAGTTGTGCGGAGCTGATAACAACATCCCGCTCAAAATGTACGCGGAGTCTTTTCGCTGTGTGCTCGGGGCCGTGGTGGGTGACCGTCTTTCGTGTGAAGGTGTGGACGGCGGATTACCGCGCACGTACACCGTCATAGTGGCACCAAAAGGCAAGGGTAAAGGCACTGCCATCCGCCGTGCCGTCCGCTTCTTTAATCAGCCTTGCGATGGTTGGAGTGGCAATGGCAGTGGTAGCGGAGTCCGTGTGTCATTTACTCACGGTCTGCTTTCAGGCGAGCGTGATTTTGAGTGGAAGCCAAAAGGAATAGGCGCACACATGGCAGCCGCGTCCAGCGTGCCCGGCATGTCCCGGCTGTGTAGGGACCTGGACTCAACCATCAAGAACAAGCCGCACATGACGTGGGGCAATACACTGCCGCGTATCCTCAGCGTTCATGAAGAAATGAAAACTTTCCTTAGCACGTTGTTCATTGAGGGCGGAGTTGGCAGCGGCATGGAGGGCGTTGTTTGTCAGCTTTGGGATGATGTGACATTCCACGGCACAGCCACGGGCACGCGGGATGCGGCCTATGGCGAAATGATGTTCTCCATGCTGTGCGGTGTGACGGAGGAAGATTGGTTTGACTTGCTCAGCCGTGGCAACGCTGTGGGCAGTGGCTTGATGTCCAGGATCAACATCATTGGCACTGAGGGCAGCTTTGAAAATGTCAGCAAGATAAAGCCGCCGGAGTTCAAACAACTACAGAGCACATTTCTGCCACGGGTGATGCAGCTTGAGGACGCTCACGTGCGCTTGGTGCCATCGGTAGCCGCTGAAGACATCATCTGCGAGTGGGCTGACAACTTGCCCGAAGGCTCGGAGCGGATGAACATTCACGCATGGCGCAATGCACTGCTCATAGCGTGGCTACGGCACGAGACGGTAATCAGCGCACAGACGGCAGAGGATGCCGTGAGCCTTGGTCAGTACCAGATTGCATCGCACGAATACTACCGCACGCACACGGCTGCCAACCCGATTGCGAGAATTCAAGCAGACATTGTGCGTGCCGTGGAGATGAAAAAACCGATGAAGAAACGGGAGCTGCAACAAACGACACACGCAAGCCGTGAGGGAACGGAGTTGTGGAATCGGGCATTCACTGGATTGCTGCGTGACGGGACTCTTGGCACGCGGGATGATGGGACAGTTTACCGGGCGGAATAAATGTAGCCTGTAGCCACCCCGTCCCTGTTTCCTTCACGTCCTTCTTTATTATGTATGTATGTATATGATTCTAAACGTAATAGAGAATTGATGGTCAGAGGGACCCGTGGCTACACGGCTACGTGGCTACAAATCGGGCAGCCGTCCCTAACCGGCAGAAAGGTCAAGCATGAAAGAGCAACGGACAATCCGTACAGTATCCGGCTTGGTGACAGCAATCCGGCAAGCACTCCCGAAACGCGGCACCGGGTCAATGTCATACAAGGCGTTGCGCCGGGCAATCAACAACGCTTGCACGGAGCACCAATGGGAGGTCGCAATGCACGCCCTCACGCGTGATGCTGAAATCACCGTGGTTGGTGACCGCGTGACCATCGTTGACATTCCGTATGGCAGCCGGTCACACGATGTTGCGGATGCCACTTACAACAGTTTGCGCTAGATGTGGGCGCATGTCGTTGTTTATCAATGCGTTAGGCTGCATACGCACGCACAAAACCTAACATGTGTGGTATCAGCGACATGCACCACCGCTGCGCGTCTCAAGAGGGCTCTAATACGCTGTAAGTCGTTCATTAACAACGCATTAGAGGGGGTGGCCTTGAATCTTGCCGGGGATGCCCGAAAAGAGCGCCGCAATCCCCAAATTTATAGCGATGAACAATCTACGGAAAGTGGAAGTTTTTATTGAGGTTTCTACTGTTTTTGGAATAGTGCGTCGAATCCCTTTAGCGCGTCCCGGTAGTGCGTCCAGATAGTAAATCCATCATTTTAAAGCGTTTAACTGTGACAGCCGATACAACCAAACGGTGCCGGGCGTGCGTATGGTCAATCTCGCACACTCAAAACTAGCAGCACCGGACCTGGAGGGTCCCGCCATTATGCTTTACGTCCGCGAAAAGCACGTCAGCCGGAACATTTGGGAACTCACCGCGCCTCAAGAGTCAACCAAACCATTCGCAACAGTCACGCGCAGCCGTGGGCAATGCTCAGCCACGACCACAGCGGGCCATGCACTCAACCGTGAAGAGTTGGCGTGCTTGCTTGACGTTATGCAACAACGTGAGCGAGCGGCGTAGAAGGCCCCGTAAGCGCATCAGGAAGCCCGTAGGTGAGCCGGTGAGACTAGATGCCGGGATAGCCTACGGGTTTTCTTTTGTCTGGACGGACCAACGCGGCTAATGCAAATAGACTCGTGTCCAGGATGCCGCCGTATCTTGCGCGGTAGCCGCTACTCCTTCTGTTTAATCGACTGCCCTTCGGCAAGACGAATCACAGCCACAGTCACATATGGGTGCTCGTCAGCTATTGTCACGACGCTGCCGTCCACTGTGAGAGCGTCCCCTTCGTATGTCATCAGCTCTTTGATGACCGGCGCCCCCGTTGCCCCCGCATCGGGACCAACTAAAACATATTTGTGCTTTGCCATTATTCCTCCGATGACATCGCCAGTAGTGTAGCTCATGTAACGGCTTGGAGGACCCACACGGCTAGTACCTTGCGGGCCGGGGTCCCTCCGGGGTCAGACACGCATGAATTTCCTCGTCCGATAGCAGGGCATGGGTCCTTCGCCAACCGTCCGGCGAATAGTTGAAAGCCCATTCATTCTTGGGATACCCGGCGTGAAGGCGATTTATGCGAACGGACAAGGCGCTCCCAATGCTTAACGGGAACGAAGGCACAAACTCCACTTGGAAATCATCGGGCATTTCAGCAATGAGGGCCGGGGCACTTTCACTCTGATGAGCCGCCGCCATCTGCGTGGGAACCGTCAAGGCACACACTTGATGCGTTGCGGTGCCGCCGATTTCCTTGGCAATCCGCATGATGCGGTTATAGAGTTTGCCAAGCGCGGCAGCTTTGTCGGTAACAGTCATCAATGTCATGTGGCTTTCTCCTTCTGACTCCATGATGGGCGTGCCGCAATTGCGATTTCAACAACAATCGACTGTGACCGGAAATCAAGGCATAACACCAAGCGTTGAGGCGCTCCACAAGCGCGCTCACAGCCCCGTGGCCACATCCATGGAAAGTCCGGGTAGGATAGCCGCAAGGTTTCAGCGGCCCTCTGGCATATAATCCGTGCGGGAGGTTCCGGGAATGAACAGCACGGAAATTGAGAATGCCCTGCAATCACTAGAACAGCAGCACGGCGCCGATAGGCGGAGTCTTGATGCAGAGATTGCCGGTGTGAGACCGGGCTTAGAGACGGAAGCTGCGAAGTGGATTAATCGTGAAGTGGAGAGCTTGGTTGTGGATGCCCCGGAGGTGGTGACTTCGCTGGGCATCGAGCGGTTACGGGAGTTCAAGAATCGGGTTAAGGCCCTAAATGCCTCTTTGCCCGAAGTAGCAACCAATGAAACATCGAATCGTGAAGAGTGGCCGCACCATGCAGCACCACTCGGCCAAGTCAGCTCCAGCCTTGTTGAATCCTACTTCCCGGCCGTTTTTAGAAGGATTGTTAGCCACCTAGGTGCCATTCTCGACGAATTTAAGTTATTGACGGAGCCTTTCAGCCAATCATCTTCGTGGTCGAAAGCGGGAAACATATTCAGGTACCGGATACACATAGGATTCAATCCAGAAGCGATTCCAGCAATTCTTAAGTACGATCAGCACTATAAGCAATTTCAAACTGTCGAGTCGGAAATTTCCAGACTCAAAAGATCACTGGTCGAAGCACGGGCCAAAGAGCTTTGGGAAACGGCGTAGGCAAAGTGGTGCCTGTTCTGGTGCATGTTGCAATTAGAACTTGACACGCTTCCATGCGACACAATGCGATGATGGGTTTCAATGTATCTGTTGCATTAAAACCACTTAAACGTCATTGCGCGACATCATGCAACTCCCTGCAAAGTGGCCTATATGGGACTCATAATCCCTTGGTTGGGGGTTCGAATCCCTCCGGGCCCACCAACAACTCCTTTGTATTCAACGTTGCTTGGTCAACTTCAGAGCCGTTGCTGGTGCCACTTGACCGAATGTGACCAAAATTGTGACCAGACAGCACCGAAGCTTCACGGTTTCTGACGTTGATGGCGTCCCGCAGCTCATGTAGGTCGTGGTGTTGATAGGGCTCCATAGACTTGGTATCAACGTGGCCCATCGATGCGGCAACGGCAAAAAGGTTCCCAGTGGCAGCCAGAGCGTAGCTTCCATAGGTGTGCCGCGCTGAGTAGAGAACCACCTTGCTGCTCACCCCAGCTCTGGTCCTCAGCGCCTGGAAGCCCTTCGCGATGGTCTCGATATGTCCAGACTTCGACCGTGCAGATGGGAAGACCCAGCCTTCCTTCCTTTCACCACAGCGGACAGCCAGAAGCTCTGCCATCCGCTCGGAGATGGGAACGAACCGCCGCGACTTTAATGTCTTCCCGTGCGGATTCCAAGCCTGTTCGGTCGCAAAGTCCAAGTCCTCAACGCGCATTCGAAAGATTTCGGATGGCCTCATTCCGGTGTCCTGCGCGATGACGATCACATCGTGAACAATCCGTCGCATACGGGCGTTCCGCTTGTTCACCATCGGCTCCGATAAGTCTCCCAACAGGGACTTCTCAACTGCCGCGCTGATCTTCGTGTCTCGCCCGTAAGCTTCCAAGAGCCTGAAATGCGGTTGGTCCTTGAGAAGCTTCCATTCCACTGCCTTCGAGAACATCCGCTTCAGAGTCCGAAGGGCCCTGTTTGCGTAGTGAGCGTCGCATTCGACGGTTACGGTCACTTCCCCTTCCTTTACTTCGTGCATGATTCGGGTTGCCTCCACGTCGTCACCCGTAATCCTGTCCATCCGCATTCCACTGAGCCTGGTGGCTGCAAGAAGCTTCCAGCCACGTTCGTAGTACGCCTTCGTGGGTGCCTTCAATCTTGAGTTTTGAACCCACGCGAGAAAGTCAGGGGCAAAAGTACGCAAAAGAGGAGCGCGAACCGGTTTAGCTGCCGCTTTCGTGCCCTCCTCAATGATCCTGGTGATGAGGGCCGACTCTTTGGCCCGCGCCTCAGTGATCTTGCGGGTTTTCGTTGATCCGCGAAACCGTCTCCCGTCCACGTAAAACGAGTATTGGTACACGGGGCTCCCTGTACGCTTAAAGACGCTCATAGTGCTCCTCCGCGACAAATGCCCGCACGGCACTGGTGCGACGGTGGTGAGCGATGTAGTCCTCCACATCCTTCGGAGTGTACCTCACAGTGGCTTTAGGACCGGTTCCCAGCTTGATGAAGTCCGGGCCTACTCCCGCACAGCGCCACTGGCGGAGGGTCTGCTCAGGGACGCCCATGACCAATGAAAGCGCCTTTGTATTAAGCAAGGGAGCCATCATTGCGCGACACCCATTTGCACCAGCTCGCTGGCCTGTGCCATGGCGTCACACGTGACCGCCACTACATCATCGATCTGATCTACGGGTTTACCGATCAGGAGCGCATCCTGCACCGGCGCGTGAACCTCGATGCCCCGTTCGGTTGCAAAGCAGCAGGCCCAGCGAAGCATCTCGCTTCCATTTGCCGTCAATGAACGACCTGGGCAGAGGACGCAGGGTGCCAGACCGGCGACCAACGAAGCCTCCACGGCACTGCTGAGCCGCATGACGCTATCGGACCCTGCTGGGACCGGCGCATTCTCAGCATCTCTGAAACGCAGCTCGCGTCCACTGATCGATCGCTCCTCGTTGTGGTTTTTCTTGCCCATGAGAGTAAATACCCTTGGAATGGCAAGCGCCCTATTTATCTCTTAGAAATAATTTGAGGCGGAGGATTGGGCTGCACCCTCACGCACCTACATCTCCAGCGCTGCCGGGAGAAACGCCGGAGATTTCCTACCGGTTTTCGAGGAATGGTCCCTGCGGCGGCTTTGCTTCAGAGGGGTTTCGTAGCAGCGCCAACGCCGCAGCCTCCTCACGGGTTGCGTGCGGCTGACGTCCACTGTTGTCTTCGAGTGATGACTCCTAGCATCCTTCACCAAGACATGCATTTCCACCCTCGTTAAAGACCGACGCAGCGCGTCTCGCGAAGCATTGCAGTCCTGTTCGCCTCCACGGGAAACGGTCCAGGGCGGAGTACGCCAATTTTGCAGCACAAGGTTGTAGCCTGAAGGGGATGCCAACGGTGGTGAACTCTCCGCATCATCAACATCCCCGCGCAGGCGCCACTGGCCACCCCAACTTGGGCGTGTCCAAGATGCGCGGCTATCCGGCAATCCTGCCAATGTGGCTGCGCACTTTACCAACCTTATGGAGGTCCCAAACCAGCCACTTCTTCCGCTCCTCATCCGTCTCCCATTCGCCGGTGAGGCGCCGGTATATAGAATCGCCGAGGTGAGATTTCAGTTCAGATTTAGTCATTTTCGAGGTGGACACGATCGTTCCATTTGCCCGGTAGACGGCGTCAATCAGCCTGCTCAGGTACCCCAACCTAGTCGAAGTTGGAACGAAGTCGTCGAGTTCCTCCAGCCACAATATTGGTTTTACCCCGCAATCGGCATCACCGGTGATGCTCCTGATACTTGGCTCTGGAGGTTGCAAATAATTCTCGTTCGCAAAGTCGCGACAGTCGTACTCCTGCATTTTGGGGAGCCAATCCGGCACATTCACGACGAAGACCTTTGTCGCGCCCGGTTGGAGGGCTCCAGCAGTCATGGCATCAATAACCGCTGCGGCGGCGTAGGTTGTCTTACCCAGTCCTGGGGGTCCGCACATAAGCCAGCCATGTATGTCCAGAAGCCGCGGGATTCTCGAGATCAACTCCCGCTGTTGGGCAGGCGGAATGGGCCAATCCGCCCGGGTTACCGGCTGAAGCGAGTTCAGCCGGTGTTGCCTATGCCTTTCCGGAATCAAGTTCAAATTAACCTGAACATGTTCGCGACGACCGCAAACGAACTGACCCGTGAAGCTCGTCTCTAAATCATCAAGCCTGAGGTGGAGGCGGATGTTCCATCCCGCGTGTTCGAAAACCATCATCTGAATGCCCGTCACAGGATCAATATCGTCAGGGAACGGGAACTCGCCCCGAAACGCTGCCATTAGCTCCCGATCGGAGTACTCACGAGCAGGTGGCACATACCGCCAACCATCTGGATGAGAGTCGTCAGCCCAGTAAGCGCGGCCTTCCTTGCAATACCAGTCATCCCCATCCAAGGCCGGAAGCCGCAATAGTTCTTCTTCTGTTAACTGGCTCACGTCGGAGGTCGCCGCCGGGATATCGGCTCCGGCACTTTGCGTCACCCACTGGTCCAAGTCGTCATCGTAATAGCGCAAAGCGCTTACGACTGGCTGTGGATGACCTGCGCTGACGACGGCAGAATTATTCACAACAAGCTCTTTCATTCCCCACCCCCAGTGATGGCTGCGATCAAATCTTCGTTGGTATCTTCCTCGAGCCTGTCCTCGAGGTCCGGAGACTCGAACGGCGCCTTCTCCTTCTCTCGCTCCTCCACGGCCGCTGCCTGCTCCTGTAGCAGACGGATGTTTAAGTAGAAGTAGTTGGAACGGTTCCTCCTCTGAGCACGCTTAATGAGCTGCCTGCCCTCCAGCAGCTTAGCTGCTCTCTGCAGCGTAGCGGGGTCAAGCTGAGTATCCTCTGCCAGCAGCCTGTACGAGGGCCAACAGGAGTAGTTCTTGTTTGGGTTGCAGCGAAGCGCGAGTGCATACAACAGCTCGCGCTCTGAATTCTTTGTTGATCGCGCATCTCGGATCAGCCAAAGGATTCTGATCAAGGGCATGGAAGCCATTTTTTTCGACATCTTATTCTTCTCCATGAAAGGTAATACCCGAAAACGAGACATCTCTGGATTTCTCGTGCGCTATTTCATATTTTTTTTGAGGTTAAGAGCAGGCGAACGATACCTGGGGCCCAGTTTTCGGGTTTGGTCGGGTAATTCGCGATCGGTGATTTCTCTGCACTGGAAGTGGTTCCACGAGAACAGAGCGCCGGAGAATTTCTTACCTTAAGCAGATTCTGGAGCCGCCCGCCGCGCATTTCGGCATGGCGCCAATGTGATCAGGTCTGTTTACAGATAGGCTTTCTCGGAGGGCATCTGGGTGGACTGCCAGGGCTGGCTTGGCAGGGTGCTTCCAGTATGCTCGGCAGGTTCAAATTTTGAGGGGCGACATTTTGTAAGACATTTGCACAAGATGCCTGGGCTTCCAGACATTTTGTCGGTATTTGAGCAGGTCTTCCATGGGGCACAGTCGGATGAATCGTGCGCACTTAGGTGCAATTTGTGGGACCGTAACGTGTAAGTAACGAGACACTAGAAGGAGTAAACCTAACGTGATGGAGAAACGTTCACTTCCACGGGCACCTCTTTGAGGTGAATAACACTCCAGCGTAGGGGCGGCGCCCCCACACCCCCGCAGAAACCGCCTGCGGACCTTCGTCCTCCGGCAGAGGCAAAAGCTCCTCCCCCTGTTGGGGGAGCCCCACCCCGATTGCGTTGGCCCCTCCCCGGTTCGCGCGTATCTTGCAGTGTAGACCTGGTTGCATGGATAGACGCCGGTCGCCTTGCCGAGAAGCACGGTTGCAAACGGCGGTGGTCGACGCTTTGTTGTGCGGGCAGTGATGGCTACTGGCCTGAGCTTTTCAGGCTGCTCAGGAGTCCGGAATATCTCTTGCGTGACTGGTCGTTCCTCACTGCGAGGCCAAGCGCCTTCTTCTGCCCGACCACCACCAGCAGCCGCTTTGCCCTGGTGATCCCGGTGTAAATCAAATTTCGCTGTAGCAGCATGTAATGTTGCATCGCCACCGGAATCACCACCGCCGGAAACTCCGATCCCTGCGACTTGTGGATCGTCACTGCGTATGCCAGCGAGACCTCATCCAGCTCTCCGAAGTCGTACGTCACCAGCCTTTCGTCGAATCGAATGGAGAGTTCCTGTTCAACGGGATCGATCTTCTCGATGGTGCCGATGTCGCCGTTGAACACTTCCTTCTTGTAGTTGTTCTCGGTCTGAATGACTTTGTCGCGTACTTGGAACCGCCATCCAAACCGCTCCACGGCATGCCCACCGGAATGAGCTGGATTCAGGCTATTCTGCAGCGCCATGTTCAACTCGCGCACGCCGATCGATCCGCGGTTCATCGGGCACAGGACCTGAATGTCACGGATCGGATCAAGCTGATGCCCTTTGGGGATTCTGTCCTGAACCAGCCGCACCAGAGTTGCGGCAATTTCCTCAGGCGTATCGCGCTCAATGAAGTAGAAATCGGAACCTGATTCCGCCGATCGCAACTCCGGCATCTTCCCCTGACGAATCAAGTGGGCGCTGGTGATGATCTTGCTGCTGGCCGCCTGACGGAATACTTCAGTCAGGCGGACCACCGGTATCACACCGCTGTCGATCAGGTCGCGCAGTGCATTACCAGGCCCGACAGAGGGGAGCTGATCCACGTCGCCGACCATGATCAGCGCGGAGGCTTTTGGCAAGGCACGGAGTAGGGCGTGCATCAGGAGAACGTCCACCATCGAGGTTTCATCGACGATAAGGAGGTCGCAGTCCAGCGGCTTTTCCTCGTTGCGGGAAAATCGTCCCGTGGCTGGATCAACCTCCAGAAGACGATGAATGGTTTTGGCTTCCAGCCCGGTGGTCTGCGTGAGCCGCTTCGCCGCCCTTCCTGTTGGAGCGCAGAGCAGACACTTTACCTTTTTTGCTTTGAGGATTTGGAGAATCGAATTTACGAGGGTAGTCTTGCCGACGCCGGGGCCGCCAGTGATGATGACAATCCGGCTGGTGAGCGCAGTCTTCAAGGCATCGCGCTGGCTTGGGGCCAAGGTCTTCTCGGTCTTCTGTTCACACCAGGCGACGGCCTTCTCAAAGTCGATCTTTGGGTAGGTCACATCGGCGCAAGCCAGCCGCTTGATCTTGGTCGCAATGCCGTCTTCTGCTCTCCGGAGGTGCGGCAGGAAGATCAGCGGCTCGCCCTCAATCTCCTCCAACAACAGAAAGCCGCTGGTCAGCATCTGCGACACTGCCTGCTCGACCGTTTCCACCGGCACCTCCAGCAGCTTCACTGCCGCCGCCTTCAGCTTCTCCAGTGGCAGGGCGCAATGACCCTCGGAGGTAGCCCCCAGCAGCACGTGGTCAATTCCAGCCCGAGCCCTATTTTGCGAATTCTTGGGTATTCCCACACTCTGGGCGATCTGATCCGCCGTGGCGAAGCCGATCCCGTGGATTTCCTTCGCCAGGGTGTATGGGTTCTCCTGCACCGTCTGGATGGCCAGATTTCCGTATGTTTTGTAAATGCGGACTGCTCGGCTGGTACTGACCCCGTGACTGTGCAGGAAGACCATGATCTCGCGGATTTGCATCCCCTCCTGCCAGGCATTGGCGATCCGTTCCCGGCGCTTTGGACCGATGCCATCAACGGACTCCAGGTTAGCGGGGTTGTCGCTGATTACACTCAGAACCCCTGCGCCGAAGTGCGCAACCAGCTTCTTTGCTAGAACGGGGCCGACGCCTTTCACAAATCCGCCGCCGAGATACCGTTCAACTCCTTCGCTCGTTGTCGGAGGGGTAGCCTTCAGGCCCTGAGCCTTGAACTGTAGCCCGTGCTCTTTGTCACGGACCCACCAGCCCTTGGCGGTCACCCACTCCCCGGCGCTCACTGTCGGCACGGAGCCAAGGACCGTGACCAAGTCCCGCTGTCCACGCACCTTCACCCGGAGCACAGCGAATCCGCTCTCGGGGCTGAAGAAGGTGACCCGCTCCACGAGCCCGGCGATCTCTTCTGCGGGGGTACGCGCCTGTGGGGTAGGATCGCTCATCCTGATCGAAGTGTATGTGGCGGAGGCGACTTAGGTATTCAATGCGTTTTGGCGCCGCGTGTGAACCACCGCGCAACCTATCCTTCTGAGAGGCTCCAGGATGGCTCAGACGCGTTCCTGAAGGCGCCACCAAGGGCAGGGCCCATGATTTTCATTTGATGCTACACCTTATAATCGGTGCATTCCGTTCGCGACTTGGAGATGCAACCCGTGCCACCGCAAGTGCTTTTTAGCAAATACGATGTATACAACGTCATCGAATCCCAGAAGAAGCGCGTGAAAGAAGCGTACCTGCGCCTACCCGACGAGGAAGCCATGGATGAGGATGCGATTCGGCGGATCAAAGCTGAGTACATGCTCGACGTGCCGGTGTTGAAGTCGGACGAAATGTACTGCGTCGAGAGTAAGACCAAGATAGATGTCAGTCGGAATCCCAACCGCGTGTTCTTCCCAGGTACCGGTCCAGTTATGGAGGATGCAACGGAGCTTACAGTCCACATCCCATTCGAGGGCGACCCAGGCGTATTCAACATCACCCCATCTGCCTACAACTCTCGAATCGCTCAAGGTGAGGTTGTTGGAAAAGAGTTATTGCTGAGGGTGGTCGTAAGTGATGGCAAGTACGACGTCCAGGGGCACATAGATCGCGAGGTCACGCAAATCAACTGGGCTTTGACCCAACTGCGAGAAAAGAACGCCTACGAAAGTCAGGAGCTTGAAGGTGCCCTGAGACAAGCTGTCGCGACACGCAAGAGGTCAATCGAATCGCGTGGAAATGTCATCGGGAATCTGAGAATCCCGCTTAGATCGTCAGTGCCATCCCAGACACCAGCTTCCCCAGCAGTTCCGCACAAGACAGTGCCCAAGCCTGCAGTATCCGCGGTCCCGAATAAGTCCCACCGTTGGGATGTATTCATCTCTCATGCATCGGAAGATAAGCCATACGTCGAGCCGCTGGCGAAGGCGTTGGAGGCGGGAGGTGTAAATGTGTGGTACGACAGGACCAGCATCGGCTGGGGCGATGATATTCGGACCTCAATAGACAACGGTCTCTTGAATTGCGATTACGGTGTCGTGGTGTTTTCGAAGGCGTTTCTGGGAAAGAAAAAGTGGACCGAGTATGAGGTGAGTGCGCTGTTCGGGCTGGAAACGGTTGATAGGAAGCGAATCCTGCCCATCTGGCACGAGGTCACTTACGAGGATGTCCTGAAATACAGTCCAGCTCTCGCCCAGCGCCGTGCAAAATCCTCAGCCGATGACAGCAACGACGATATAGTTAACAGCGTGCTATCGATGCTTGGAAGGCCCCAAATCGCAACGCAGCCACAAGCGACGAGTGCATCAGCAGCGGTGGTTTGGCCGGGTGGAAAGAAGTCAGTGGCCATCGCATACGCGCTCTATGAAACTACCGGCCCAGGCGCTAAGAGCGTGGCGCTGTATGTTCGGCGCTCACCAAAAGGCCAGGATAGGTTCACGTTCGAGGATGCCGCGGGCGAGGAGCATGAAGGCACGCGAAAGGACATCGCGATCAAATATGCGCTGGCTGACAAAACTCTCACGATGAGCGGATATCAACGCAGGAATGTCTCTGGTGGTGGTGAGTACCCTGAATTTAACCTGTAACGCAATGGGTGAATACGTCAGTGTGCTTCCTTCAGCAGGGAATGGGATAGATGCGGACGTAGATCATTTCTATCGTTGCTGGTGCGACCATTACGACTACATGGCACGGATGAAACGAAAAAGGAGAGCGCAATGCCGTTTCAGTCCTCGGATGCCTTTCGCCGTTTCCAAGCAAGCGTACTTCGGCGTCAGCGATTTGTCCATGAAGAGCACGTCAGAGCATTCTTGGAAACAGTCAAAGAGACCTCGGCTTCCCGAATTCAGGTCATGCAGAAAGACTATCCTCTGTGGAGAGCACAACTGGGCTATGAACTTGAATGGGACCATCCCGGAGCGCCTTACGCGGAAGAAGTTCCGGCTGCATACGGCCCGAAGAGAATGAAGCCCACTCCAAGTTATGCGAAAGACGGGAGGATCAACCCTCATGGCATCGCCTACTTATACCTCGCGACAGATCGAGACACAGCATGTGCAGAAGTGAGACCTTGGCTTGGTGCTTACATCTCCGTGGGGTTCTTCAGCACAAATAGAGAAATTAGGCTGGTCGATTGCACATCCGACCAGAGGAGATTTCCCTTCAGGGCGTTCACGACCAGCGGCGCAATTCCATGGCCTCCAGAGGAATACGAGGGTGTCGTGTGGGGCGAAATTGGAGCAGCGATGACTCTCCCAATTGCACCGGTGGACTCTCGGCTCGGCTATATTCCCACGCAGATCATTGCAGAGGCAATATTAGAAACGGGTGTTGACGGTATTGCTTACAAAAGTCAATTGGTAGATGAAGGGGTAAACATCGCCCTCTTTAACCTAGAAGATGCGACATTACACAGTTGTCAGTTGATGGAGGCGGCACAGGTTCGCTTCAAATTTGATGAGTCTGACAATCCGTATTATGTGCGTGCCAAAAAGGACCCGCCAAATACACGCGACTTGTCTCCACCGGCTCACGAGTCCACATTCGAAGGGCCGGAGAAGCCAGCCGAGGAGAAGGCGAGTGGCATTGTCACTGACGGCAGGGCGCAGGACTTAGGGGAGTAAGACCATCACCCTCGCTGACCTTTGGGGTCTTCACTGCGAGAATCGCCAAACAGCCGATCATCAATAAATACGGCCCTTCGACGGAGCTTTCCTTCCAAAACAACGCTCTACGCTGCCACAGGAGGGCCGGGGGAGGCCCTGGCGCCTTGGATTCGCTGCAGCAATTGAGCCGCATCAGATCACGCGGCAGGCGCATGTTTGTTGATGATCTTGAGCAGACGCGAACGATGGCAGCGTGTTTCATCGTCACAGAAGCAGCCGATACTGATTGAGGTTCGTGCCGCAACCCGAGCGACAAACTGAACGATCTGCCTGCCCTCCGCTGAGCCCAGTAGTTCCCGCTCATAGCTATCGAAGAACACCTTACGAACTGAAGGATCATCGAAGTCGCGATTCTTGAAGCGTGCGAGCAGCTTGGTGCTCGGCGCTAGGGAGGGAAGCCACACATCGAAATAGCCGTCTCGAACCCAGCGACTCTTCGGTATCCCGCGTGGTGGGCGCCGGGTCGTGCCGATTCGCAGTCCTTCTCCCCGCCGGGCCGGAGCCCCTATCTGGAATGCGGATAGCTTGAGCTTCTTTTTCATCGATTTCCCTCCCCAAACGCGCGCTTCGGGCAAGTTCTGACAGTCTCCAGCCTATCGCGGAGAACAGCAGCCACTCCTTAGCACATTTTCAGGCGTCAACTGGCCTAAGGGTATTCCCGATCCGGCTCGAACGATATCCTCAGAGTCATGACCTCTTAATGGAAGATATTCTCCGCGTGGTAGACGAGGTTTTCTCGACTCGGGACCAACCCGATATCGGCAGGCAAAGCAATGGACTGACCGTGCAATGCATAGTAGTGCCTTCCATTGCTGAACTGCTCCTTAATTCGAGAACTCACGATCACCTTGAGGTCATCGGGATCGATTCCGATGTAGCCGCGATCAAACAGTGTATGCAGGTCACTGCGGAGGAGCACTCCATTCGAGATTTCATGGTGCCCCTCATAAGCATACGGACGGATATGAGCAGCTTCCAGTACCGGAAGTGTCTTCTCGCCGGTGATCGCGCAACGACGTTGATATGCATCAGTAACCAGGATTCGGAATGAACCTTGTCCGAGTCGCGGGGATACCAGTTGTGGAGAACCGAAGCGATTAGCAGTGATGGCAGTGAGCGCGGGTCCAGGGATTTGCGTATCCTCGCGCACGCGCATCAGTCGTTCATGAACCTGTTGCCATAGGTGATCCCCAGCTTCGGAATTGGTGTCATAGGTTTTGCCGGTCACGATGTTGAGACTGAAGTAAGGTGAAGAGTCAATCCAATATTCCGGCGGCCAGAAAAATGGCTCTTCGAGGAGAATGCAACCGATCGTTGGGTCCTCTCCAGGTGCAATGGGCGTATCGCGATATTTCGATATGCGCTTTCTAACATCTTCCAAGGTTCGGGCTCCGTTGCCCATTCCAAAAGCTTCCCATGCGAGGCTCACGGGCAGGGGTGTGAACTTGGAGAAGAAGGCACCCCCGGCGATGAAGTTTCGTGGGGAATGAAGTTTGAAGAGGAACAGTGCTCCTGGCTGCAGAGCAGAGAACCGAGCCGTGGGAGATGGCTTCCAGAAGTTCACTTCCTCCACGGAGGCGGCGCTCGCATGAAGTGAATACCAATCCCAGTCGGTGACTCCAACCCAGTAGCGCACAGCCCCCTCCGGTACTCCGCGATTCTAATCCACCGGCAACAGGAAGTGGGCGCGGCGTACCGGACTTAAGGTCAGGCCGCCACCCACGATCCTGAACGTCAGCCCAGTGAGCTTCAATCATGCGGGGGAAGAATCAGTGGGTGCTTGACCTGCCGCCACTCCCAGCAGCGTGTTTGGCGCCTTCCGGACGCGTCATTTCGAGGTGAAAGGGTGCCTGATTCAGGAAATATTGGCAGTGGATCAATTCCTGGCGAACCATCCGCTAGGCATCGGAGGGCGTTGGATGGTGGGGTCGGAGTCTGTATCAACTCAATCTAGGGCTGTGGCTCAGGGCGAGTGCTGATCCCCCGCAGGCTTGCATGATCGGCTCGATAGGACGAAACTGGTCGGAGGTAATCTTCTAGCCCATAGCAAAGCTCCGCCGGTGAACTAACCGCGTTCGGGTCTGGCCGTTTGGATGATTTGGCCGGAATCCGATCGACACTGCGAAGGGTAACATGGCCGGATTGACGATGTGCCTTAGAAGGTCAGGCAACTGAAGGCGCTGGGCAGTTGGGCAACCGTAGTCATCAGAGAAGCAGACAGGAAAACCCAAAAAGTGGCACTTAAGAAATCCGAACTCTATTCATCTCTATGGTCTAGCTGCGATGCATTGCGCGGCGGCATGGACGCCAGCCAATACAAGGACTACGTCCTGGTTCTGCTGTTCATCAAGTACGTCAGCGACAAGTATGCCGGGCAGCCCTATGCGCCCATCACCATCCCGCCAGGCGCCAGCTTCCAGGACATGGTTGCTCTGAAGGGAACCAGCGATATCGGCGATCAGATCAACAAGAAGATCATCGGCCCGCTCGCCAGTGCCAACAAGCTCTCAGACATGCCCGACTTCAACGATGTCGCCAAGCTCGGCAGCGGCAAGGAGATGGTGGAGCGGCTCACCACCCTTATCGCCATTTTCGAGAACAAGGCCCTGGATTTCTCCAGGAACCGGGCCGACGGTGACGATCTCCTCGGTGATGCCTATGAATACCGGAATCAATTGAAGGCGGCGGTTGCGCCAATGATTGAGCGATGGCAGTCAGTCATGGGCGTCGTTGTCGCAGGGTTCTACATACGGCACATGAAAACCAAGTGGGGAAGCTGCAATCCCCGCACTGGCACGATTCGGCTCAACACTGAACTCGCCAAAAAGCCGAGGGAGTGTCTCGAATACATAGTGGTACACGAAATGGTGCACTTGCTGGAGCCAACGCACAACGCACGTTTCATCGAAACGATGGACCGATTTATGGCCAACTGGCGTCTTCGTCGAGACCAACTAAATCGATTGCCGGTGCGACATGAGGAATGGGTATATTGAACCTACTGGGTGAGTGGAAGCGTAATTTTCTCAATAGTTGATGGGAGGGTGAGTTGGCGAGCGTCCAACGACGGCAGTGGACGGGGTCTGAACTCCACCGTGTGAAGACGTTGTTATGCAGAAAACAAAGGAGTTGTCAGAACTGGTCCGACCCACTAAAGCATGACTGGGAACATTCAGGAACAGTTATGGACCTTGATTTGGACCCGAAAGACATCGGAAAACACAACCCATGCGGGTGTTGTTGGCCCTCCAATAGTCATTTTGGAATTCTCGGGTTTGTGTCGGTCAACCAACCTGCGTGCGATGACTTCGCGTCATAACAGTGCAATTGTGATACTGTACCCTATAAAGTTTCAGCGGGTTTCGGTCACTCCCCAATCGGTTGGAACAGGTGATCTTTGTGGAATCAATGGACGATATCCCGCCATCCAGCGACACTTATTACACAGGTGTGTCATGGTCAACAGGACATATTGCGGACTTCTCATACCTGATTGCCGAGACCGAAGCAGGTAAGCGCCAACATCGGCGCGTGATCGGGGACAGCGCAAACATCCCTGACTGGTCAGGTCGGCCAATTCTCTATGTCGATACCTATGACAGCGGAGACGAACCTGAAGTTTTCGCATACGCGAGGCACGCGTTATCCGCGGTTTCATTTTTCGCCAAATTGAATGAATTTCTCGAAGTATTGGTGCAGGAGAACTCTGAGCTTAGAAATACCTCGTTCCCCTTCTTGTTGGCTATCAACGGTCGAGCTAGAGTGGGTGAAGCAACCCTCCCTTTTCAGGTCGACTGGAAGAACATTGCGCGTACAACATTTTTCCGCCTTGATCTTCCGTTTGGAGCCTTCACGGTCGAGTTTGTTCAAGAGAAACTCGTCGCGCCCGGAGTAAATTTCCGTGTGCTTGTTAAGGGAGGAATGCTATCTCGCATGATTGAAACGCCGTTGGTCGGTTTCGATTTCAGTGCCAGTGACCTTTATAAGCCATTACTCATTTCAACACATTGGGCCGCAGAATTGGTGCCGCCGGAAGTGCTGGAGGGAATAGTTGGAGAAGCTGCGACCGCGGTTCTTACTTAAGCAATTAGGTATAGCGCAAGGGGTTCAAAAGAAATTGATTCTCAGTGCGCTTCTCGTCAAAATCCGCGTCATAGAAGAAAGTGGAGAGTCAACGACAAGTCTGAAACAAGGCGAATCGTACGGCTTCGGTGTTGAATTGGTACGGAACTACGCGCTATGGCCGTTGGATGTTGGCATCACGAGCCGCGTCAGCCAAAAGAAAGCCCTTAGCTTCCGAGGTAAAGTCGGATGGGACACTGAAGTCGAAGTGCTTCCGAATCGTGGATTACCGGAAATTATCCATCTACTAGATTGTCATGCTTCATCTGCGAAGGAAGCTTCCATTCGCACAACAATGCGTCTTGCACTCGATGCTTCGGACACGACTACCCTTGAACTTAAGATTGAGAAATGACTCCGCCGCAAGTCCATGAGCCGCTAATCGAACATCTACTGATCATTCTGCCGATCTTGGCAGGGGTTGTCCTTAAGTTATCCGGAATCACCCTGATTCCCAAAATGATGATGAGAGCATTTGAGAATCTTTTGAATACGTCCCGATTGTCCCAACCGAAAATCAGCTTCGATGAGGACCAACGGGCCTTGATTATTGATACCGTTTCGAACGAGGCTCTAAAAACAACTACTATACTGAGCTACTTCATTGCCCTTTTCGATGCGGGCCTTCTGTTAGCAAGCCACTTCGACTATTTGAATCTCGTCACCTTTTCACTGTTTACAATTCTGTTACTCATTTCGTTTTTTTACTTGCTGCCGAAGCACCCAATGGAACTCTCAGAGAAGCGATGGCTCAACTGTAAGTTGGCTGACCTGATTATCTATTCATTCTGCCTCGTCGATCTCTCACTGGGCATCCTGAGTCTTCGGAATTGATTTACTCATTCAAAAGAGCCTCGATTCCTGCATCTGATGCCCCGCTACACCGCCGCGATATTGTAGATTGTTTGCCTGGTTACACCAAAATCACGAGCAAGGGCAGATTTATTCTCACCAGCCGCCACCCGATCACGGATCGCTTGGACCTGAGTCGGTGTCATCGTGGACTTGCGCCCTGTGTACTTCCCGGCTTGCTTCGCCTTGGCAATCCCCTCAAGTTGCCGCTCGCGGATCATGGCCCTTTCGAACTCAGCCACGCCGCCCATGATGGTCAGCATCAGCTTTGACATGGCAGAGTCATCGCCATTGAAGCTCAGCAACTCTTTTACGAACTCGACGACGACACCGCGCTTGGTCAGCGTCTCCACGGTATGGAGCAGATCGATGATATTGCGGGCCAAGCGGTCCATCGAGTGGACCACTAGCACGTCCCCGTCACGAAGATAATCCAGGGCGGCTTTCAGTTGGGGCCTGTTCGTGTCCTTGCCGCTCGCCTTGTCGGTGAAAACCTTATCCACCTGGACGCCGTCCAACTGCCGAACCGTATTCTGGTCCACGCTGCTGACCCGGACGTACCCGATCCGCTTGCCGCCTTGCTGCGCTGCAACCATGCTCCGTCTCCTGAACTGTCCAATATGAATCTAGGCTTGCAGGAGACAAACGTGTAGTTGCCGGACTCGGCTTAAATTTGACGCGTTTCCGGGGCAGAAGCGTCAAGTCATCGCCGTCAACTAGGGGTGTACCCGGAATTGACGGCCGACGATCGGCACACCTACAGATGCTAGGCATGCGAGCCATAGTTGTGAAATGCATCACGCTCTGTAGACGTGGCACTCCAGAAAACGCTTCGTGTTGCGCAGGAGCCTGTGCGCCTCGCAGATGGAGCGGATCGCGTCGAGAACCTGTCGTACCTGACTCGACACGGCCTCCGCTTCCGTGCTGCAGTCCCACTTTAAGAATTCGGTCTGCTCAGCTATGCTGCCGTAGCCGGGCTTGCCGATCAAGAACTTGCGGATGGGCTAACGTGCGGGCTCAACAAGTCTGAAGTCGTAGCGAAGAATAATCGGCCGACTGTGTCGACTTGTCGCCTATCCGAAGAATTAGCACGGCTGCAGCGCCATCCTGACGACGATAGTAGATGCGGCCAGATCGACCAGCATCTCGCTGAAATACCTTAGGTTTTGTCAACGGGACATGATGCTTGGCTTCCAAGAAGCCTCTTTCCATCTGACTAAGCTCACTGAGGAACGGCATAGCGTCTTCGTGAGAGAGAATGCAATACCATTCGAGCGCTTCGTCCCTGAATTCAAGGGTATGATGCGAGAACTTGAATTCCTTTCTTTTCCTTTCAATCTGTGAATGCCGATCTGCTGATTTGCCGTTCCGAGGCCGTGCGTTTGTTTGACTCGGGAAAGGTATCTGCATCTCCACCGTAGCTTTTTCACTTGCCTGTTGTTCTCGTAGCAAGAGCTGAATTGTGCACTGAACCTCTGGGGATGCTGAGTGGTAATCGACCTCAAGCTGTGAAGCTACACGAATCAACTCTCGATTCCGTAGATCAAAGATGGTTCTCTCCTGCCCGGAAAGCTTCCGGATCGGCTTAGGCTCGGGAACCCTGTTCACCTTTGCAGGTTGGGAACTCGACTCGACAATTGTCTGGACCCGCCGAATCTCCTCTTGAGCGATCCCGCCTCTGTCCCCGTTCTCAACTTGGGTACACAAATCCCCTGGAAAGCCCTCCAATTCGTTGGTGATCGGCGACTTGTGTTCAGGCACTTCTCTCTTCGGTAAAACACCCTTGGCAGCGACACTCGAAGTTCTTTTGATCTGTCCCGGACTGGTAGGGCCGTATTTCCCGGAATTGATGATGGTAGTGACGATGTTCTGAATTGCGTCCTGCTGCTCTAGCGTGAGGTTTTGATTCATAACCTTACGCTTCGCGGCCATCATTTCTTCATCAGGGATCGCTTGCCTCTGTGTGGCTATCAGGATAATGATCGGCAGAAGCTTTTTGTAGTTTGGAGCGCCAAGCTTGATGAACGTTGCCAGCCCGAGCGCCGCCCATCCTACTGGTCCAATCACTGTGGAGATCAGTGAGGAAAGTCCTGTAAAGGCACCGAAAGTCAAACCGAGTCCGAGTGCACCGTTGAGAGCACCGAGGAGTGTCGAGCCCAGGATGTATACGCCAAATCCGGAGAGCTGAGCCGCCGAAAGGGCAACGAATCCAGTCATCTCCTTTCCCAAGGCTTTACCATACTTAGCAGCCAACTCCGTCGCGCGTATTTTTAATTCTTCGATCTGCGCGGGGGTAAGCTTCGTTACCGCGTCGTTCCAGACCTTGGTAACGATGGCTAGCTCGACCGCAGACACATCAGCCTTGGCGGGATGTGTGACACTCATGTCGAGTGCGAGGGCACGCACAATTTCCTGATACGGCTTGACAGAGCCAAAGGTCCAACTCCCGACCCTGCACACTTCATCTTCGAATTCCAAGCGGTGCTCGTCTAGCCATTTAGCTTGTGCGTCCGGCTTTAGAGCGGAGAAGGATTGGTATGAAGTCTGGGAGACATTAGGATTGAATGAAATATAGCGTGCAGCTTCGACCAGAGAATCTGGGGAAAGTGCCTGAAAGATCGCGTCGCGGGTCATTTTTTCCTCTTCTATCTGCTTTCAAACACCCGAACGAACGCGGATGCGAGGAGTATGAATCGCCAAACGCACGTGTCGATTGCCTCGGACATTTCCCGCATGCAGCACTCTTGAATTTGACCTTGCCCCCGCAAAACGT
>PLXP01000168.1 GCA_003151435.1 Acidobacteriaceae bacterium | reverse complement strand
GGCTGCGACAAGTTCTGCGCCTACTGCGTGGTGCCGTACACGCGCGGCAAAGAGCGCAGCCGGACGTCCGCGTCGGTGCTGGCGGAAGCGCGCCGTATCGCCGATCTGGGCTACACCGAGATCCAACTGCTCGGTCAGAACGTGAACAGCTACCGCGACCCGGAAGGGAAGTTGAGCTTCGCCGAGTTGCTGGCCGCCGTTGGGCAGGTGGGAGGCATCCGCCGGGTGCGGTTCACCACCAGCCACCCGCGCGACTTTACCCGAGACATTGTGGAAGCCATCGACGCCTATCCGACGCTCTGCGACCACGTGCATCTGCCGGTGCAGTCGGGCTCTTCGCGTGTGCTGAAAGCCATGGCGCGCGAGTACACGCCCGAGTGGTACCTGGAGAAGATCGCCTGGGTGAAGGCTGCGCGGAGGCACATTTCGCTTTCCACGGACATTATTGTGGGCTTTCCCGGCGAAACCGCGGACGAATTCATCCAGACTATGGACCTTCTTGCCGAGGTGCAGTACGATTGCGTCTTCGGTTTCAAATACTCCGGGCGGCCCAACACGCCGGCACTCACCATGATCGACTCCATCTCTGAAGCGGAGAAGGCAGCGCGGCTTCAGGTGCTGCTTGACCGGCAGCGAGAGATTCAAAGGGTCAATTACGCCAGGCATTTGGGGCAGACTATGGAAGTGATGGTTGAGGGACACAATCCGGCGCGAGGCCAGGTCACCGGCCGCAGCAGCCAGAATAAGCCCGTCAACTTTACTTGTGTGCAGCCCATCGCGCCGGCCCCGGGCAGTTATCGGCAGGTGCGAATCACAGGGACGCATCCAAACAGTCTGGTAGGCGAAGCAGTCTAAGATCGAGTGGGAAAGCGCAGGTCGCGGAAAGGGGAATCCATGGACGTCGAAGTTCGAATTCGCGGACTCATGATGGACCCAGCCACCAATATGCCCATCGTGCTGCTCAAGGATGTCGGCTCTGAAACCGTGATGCCCATCTGGGTTGGCATTTTTGAGGCAAACGCAATTGCCATCGAGATTGAGAAGCTGGCTGCCCCTCGACCCATGACGCACGACCTCACGCGAAACCTGATCCAGAACTTGAATGCTGAGCTGGAACGCGTGGTCATCACAGAACTTAAAGACGACACGTACTATGCCGTAATTTGGCTGCGCCAGGGTGATGAGCCGGTAGCCGTGGACTCCCGGCCATCGGACGCAATCGCGCTGGCGCTGCGTGCGGACTGCCCAATCTACGTGTCGGAACAGGTGATGCGTGCGGCCACCAGGTTGAATACTTCCGGCTCGCCCGACGGTCCTTCAACAGAACAGCTCCGCGGCTGGCTCGAGGGCCTGAACGACGAGGACCTGGGTCGCTACAAGATGTAGAGATCACAAAGGGTATGAGGGAAGCGACCTCAGCCTTTTGGTCGATGTACGGTGATCTCCGGTCACGTATGCTCCAGCCCTGACCTGAATGGAGCAACAGCGACAACTTGGACTTGGTGCGGCCATCGCCGTGGTTACGGGCGAATCCATCGCGCTCGGCATTTTTCTTACCCCTGCCGCCATGGCGCGATCGCTGGGTTCGCCGCTGCTGCTCGGCCTTGTGTGGCTGGCGATGGCGCTCATGGCCATGTGCGGGGCACTCTGCTACTCCGCGCTCGCCATTCGCTTCCCAAAGTCCGGCGGAGAATATGTGTACCTCCGCGCGGGATACGGCGACACGGTCGCATTCCTGTACGGCTGGATGAGCACTATCGTCATGTATCCCGGAGTTGCGGCGGCGCTTGCCGTGGGCTCGGTAGCGTACGTGGTCCAGGTGGCGCCGCTGAACCCTGCTGCGACCGCGCTGGTCGCGCCCATGTTGCTCTGCATCTTCTGCGTCGTCAACCTGGCCGGTACGCGTCTCAGCGGCGCGGTCATCTCGCTGGTCAACTTCCTCAAGCTCGCCATTCTGTTCGGCCTTGTGGCGTGGGCGGCTCTCTCAGGGCACGCCCACTGGACAAATCTGACGCCCCTTACCGAGCGCCGGTCGAACTCCGACGCGCTGTTTCCTGCTGTCGCGGGCGCTATCGTAAGCGCCTTTTTCAGTTTTGGCGGATGGTGGGAGGCCAGCAAGATCGCCGGCGAGGTCCGCAACCCACGCCGGACGCTGCCCCTCGCCTTCATCGGTGGAGTGTCGCTGGTGACCGCTGTCTATCTGCTCATTAGCGCCGCGTTCCTCTCCGTGCTGCCCATCGGGCAGATCACTTCAAACACCGCCTTTGTCGCACAGTTCGGAGCCGTGCTCTTTGGAGCGGCCGGGGCGCGTGTGCTTTCGGTTTGCGTGCTGGTGTGCGTTTGCGGAGGCATCGCCGCGCTCACAATGGCTGCCCCGCGCGTCAGTTTCGCCATGGCGCAATCCGGCGCGTTTTTCCCCGTATTCGGCCGGCTGCATCCGCGGCTCGGCACACCGGCCAACGCCATTCTGTTGCAAACGGCGCTGGCTCTCGCCGCACTGCTGTTCGGCGGCTTTGACCGCGTGCTGGCCTACATCATTTTCACCGTGGTGCTGTTCCTGGCGCTGGCTGCCTCTACGCTGTTCCGACTCAAAGAGCCAGTCAAAGGCTGGTGGTTCCCCGGCGCGCCCATCGCCTTCATTGCTTTTTGTC
Source organism: Acidobacteriaceae bacterium (assembly GCA_003151435.1). Taxonomy (GTDB): domain Bacteria; phylum Acidobacteriota; class Terriglobia; order Terriglobales; family Acidobacteriaceae; genus Telmatobacter. Next base: position 14,357 of record PLXP01000168.1, on the reverse strand, counting down.
TAGCCGTAGACTTCCTCATCCTCATGCACGATCCGCTGCCCGCACTGGCTGGGATGGCCATCGTGCTTTGCGGCATTCCGCTGCGCAGGTCTCTCATTCCCCGGCATTCTCCAACACCTCTTATCTCTGAAGGGAGCTGACACTTCTCCATGGCACACATCCGTTTACCTGAAGGATTGCAGGGCATTCGTGGCCCCATGGCCTTCCGGCCTGAAACCGCCAAGCCGCTCAATGAACTCGCGGAGGTTCTGCTGCACGCGCCCAACTCTCTCACCCCCGGCGCGCGTGAACTCATCGCCACCTATGTTTCTTCGCTCAACGATTGTTACTTCTGCCAGACAGTTCACGGAGCCATCGCTGCGGCCCATCTCGATGGCGATGAAGACCTGGTCAAGCGCGTCAAGGCGGATTTTCGTTACGCCGATATCCCGGACAAGCTAAAGGCCCTGCTGGTGATCGCGGGCAAAGTGCAACGTGGCGGCAAGCACGTGACCGCTGCCGATGTGGACGAAGCGCGCAAAGCCGGAGCCTCGGATATCGAGATCCACGACGCTGTGCTCATCGCCGCCGCTTTCTGCATGTACAACCGCTACGTGGATGGCTTGGCAACCTGGCAGCCACAGGATGAAGAGTTGTATCGCCAGCGCGGAAAGAAGACCGCCCAAGAAGGCTACGTCGCCATGAGCCAGGAATATCTTCCGCAAAGCTGAAGGAGAACCAACGTGCCCCATATCGATTTGCCGCAGCATCTCCCCGGAATCAGCGCGGCCTTCGCATTCCGCCCTGAAACAGCGAAGCCCATGCGCGAACTCGCGCACGTTCTGCTTCACGAGCCCAACAGCCTGGCCGCAGCCGACCGCGAACTGATCGCGACGTATGTTTCCTCGCTCAACGACTGTCATTTTTGCCAGGCGAGTCATGGAGCTGCGGCCGCATGTCACCTCGGGGACGCCGGTGTCGTCGCCAGCGTGAAGGCCGATCCTGCGCAGGCGCCGATTTCGGAGAAGCTGAGGCGACTGCTCAACATTGCCGCCAAGGTGCAGCGGGGCGGCAAGCACGTGACCGCGGCCGATGTGCAGGCGGCTCGTGACTGCGGAGCCACCGATGTCGAAATTCACGACACGGTGCTCATCGCGGCCGCGTTCTGCATGTACAACCGCTATGTGGATGGGCTCGCCACCTGGCAGCCCCGCGACGACGCAGCGTACGCACAGATGGGCGAGCACCTGGCCCGCGAAGGGTATCGAACATCGTCGCAACACCCGCGCAGTGAGGTTGAATCGAGCGCGACGTAAGGCCCCGCGTGGTTTCTAGGATTTCACAGCCTGTTCGACGGTTTCGATGTCGACCAATCCATTGCATCCGTAAATTGCGGGAAGCACGCGGTCGGCGGGGTAGGCTCGCCGGAGTTCGGCGATCCTCTCTGTACCAGAGCGGTAGGCCGGGAGATACATGCGGCCCAGCAGAGGGTGCCGTCCCCAGGCGCCGGAAAGCTTGTCGGCGCGTTCTTCAGTGACCAGAAAATCACGCCGCAGCGTAGCCGCGACTTCGGGCTGGGGCCTCAGTTCACCCCAGGTCAGGTACGACGACTGGTTCTTGGCATCGTCCTGCAGCAGGGCCAACAGTACGCCGATCTGCAGGTCTTCGTCCGGTAACTGTCCCACTTCGGTCACGCCATGCGCGATCAGAATCGCATTGTTGGCGATTCCTTCAAACAGGGTTGCGGCCCGCGTGTTCATGGTGAGGACGGTGGCCTCAAACCCGGCCTTTCCGCGTGCATACATCGACTGCAGGTAGGCAAAGGTGGTGACGTGGCCGGGCACAACCTCGTGGCTCACGAGTTGTTCAAACTCCGGATAGGACATTTGCAGCGACGCATTGATCTCATAGGTGGCTTCATATTGCGGCGTGTCGTCCAGATTGCGCGCCCGCCCCATGTAGTTCATTGAGCCGGAGAACCAGGCGTCCTTGATGGGGAGAAAGTCGATGTTGGCGCGAGGGATTCGCGCAAGTTCTTTGGGAAGGCAGGGAATCAGGTTTTTCGCGCTGAGGTTGTCAAAGTGCGCGATGACCGCCGCACCCAGCCCACGCACCGAAGCCATGGGAATGAAGCGCTCGCGTCGCCAGGTATCCACCGCCTGCAAGACGCCGCCAGTCTGCGATAGGTCATAGCCTGCGCGGCCCAGCAGTTCAGCCACTTGTTGCCGCTTTGCCTCCGGCCTTGAGGGTTCAGGAGGCTTCCCGGTGGACGCCTCGACGGATCGCGCATAGGGCACGGGGTCACCCTTGCCGAGGACTTCCATGGCGAGATCCCACATGGTTTCGAGGCAGCTCGCCAGTCCGTCGAGATAGGCTCCGCGCAGACCGCCTATGCTTGCTGCTTCCTGATGGATGCCGGCGATCGCGCGGGGCAGGTCGACCTCACGGAGATACTCTTCCACTATTTCCGGATCGAGGCTCTTGCCGGTTACGCCGCCGCATCGGCGCAAATGCTCGGCCGCCGGGTGCGTGTAGGCAGCGGGAAGTGGCTCGTTGGAAAACCACGAGTCTGCAATGAACCGCCCCGTACCGGACGGGCACATGACGTCACCGCCCCAGAGTGTGTCGATGCCAAGGACACCGTCGGCAACATACCTTCCAGCCTGGTCCATCAACTCTCCTTTTGGCGCTTCATGGCGCCGAACCAAACGTAGAAACAGAGTCCAACAAAGAATAATGCGGAGACCGACTGAGAGACGGAATCAGACGAGTAAAAAGGCGTCTTGATCAGGTCTTCGCGATACACGGGGAAGAGCCGCAGGGCTGCGCCGAGCACTCCTCCCAGCGCACCGCCCGCCATCAAGCCTGAGGCGATGATCACTCCACGGTCTCGAATCCTTTTGCCGGGCTCGCCACCGGCCTTTTCTGAGCGCTTGTTGAGGAAGTGGGACAGGAATCCACCGACCAGGGCGGGGGTGTTCAACTCAAGCGGCAGGTACATTCCCAGGGCGAAGATCAGCGAAGGCTGGCCGAGCATTTCCAGCGCAAGCGCGATCATGGCTCCAATACCGAACAGGAGATAAGCGACCGGCTGGTGGCTCATGAATCCCTCCACCAGCGCCTTCATAATGGAAGCCTGCGGCGACGGCAGAACCGGATTGAGGTTTCCCGCGACCGCTTCACCGAACTGGAATGAATGGGCAAGCATCACGATGGTCAATCCAACCGCGATGGCTGACGCGATCACGCCCAGGAACTTGACCTTTTCCTGTGCCCCGGGGGTGGAACCGAGCCAGTAACCAACCTTCAGATCGGTGATGGTTTGGCCGGAGACGGACAAGGCCGTGCACACCATGCCGGCGATCGCCATTACGAAAAACATGCCTGCGGTTCCCGACAGGCCGAATCGCAGCAAGACTGCCGAGGAGATGATGATGGTGAGCATCGTCATGCCCGAAACCGGATTACGCGCCGTGGTTGCAATGGCGTTTGCCGCCACCGATGTGAAGAAGAACGAGAAGAGCAGCGTCATCGCCAGTCCGATTGTGATTACGGTCCAGGAGACAGGGAGGTTTCCAAAAAAGGCGGCGATTCCGATGGCGCCGATCACGACCCCGAGAAGAATCGCAATCATGGGAATATCGCGATCGGTTCGCTCGGGCTGCGCAACCTCGCCATGCCGGAAGGTACGCAGCGCGATGCCAAACGATCCGGCGACAACCTTCAGCGATCGGATGATGCCGAAGATGCCGGCGGTGGCGATTGCGCCCACTCCGATGAATCGCACATAGTTGCGATAGATTTCAACGGCCGTCATCTTCGAAATTGGAATGACGGCGGGATAGACGGAGCTGTCCAGATGGCTGCCGATGAACCATATCAACGGGACAAGGACGAAGTTGGAGAGTACACCGCCGGCGCAGAGAATCATGGAACTGCGCAAACCCATCACATAGCCCAAACCCAGGATGAAGCTGATCGCGTCGAATCTGAAAACCATGCGGGCGCGATCGGCGAGTGAATGCATCAAGGGCACAAACTGAAAGTCAACGTACTCTTTCCACACTTGGAATGTGGTGACGAAAAGGTCGTAAACGCCTGCAATGGCGGTGGCCTGCAGCAGCAGCCTGGCCTGCGAACCGCCGTTCTCGCCGGTGACAAGCACTTCGGCAATCGCGGTGGCCTCGGGATAGGGCAGCTTGCCGTGCATCTCGCACACAAAGTAGCGGCGCAGTGGAATGAGGAAGAGCACCCCGAGACATCCGCCTGCCAGGCAAATGAAGATGGTCTGCACCGGGTGGGGGTCGAGGTGAAGAATATAAAGCGCGGGAAGCGTGAAGACGGCGCCTGCCACAACGCCCCCGGCGGCGCCCCCGATTCCCGTGATGATCACGTTTTCAAGCAGGCTCGACCGGCGTTTGAAGACGCGAGCCAGGCCGATGGTGAGGATGGAGATGGGGATTGCCGCTTCCATCACCTGCCCGACCTTCAAGCCGGAGTATGCAGAAGCAACGGTGAAGATCACGCAGAACGCGACGCCCCAAACGATCGATCTCAGCGTTAATTCCGGCGTTTTCGCTTCCGCGGGAATGATGGGGATGTAGGTTTCATCGGAAGCCAATACATGGTGGGCATTCTCCGAGAGGGCCATGGTTTCGGTCGCTTGCATTTGTGGACAATCTCCCCGCCGGCGTTCTCCAGGAATACCCCTGCATGCCACTTGGCCGCGCCAACCTGGGCCGGTGTCGGATGATTCATGATCCTGGACGAAGCATGGAGCCTAACACCGCCGCAGAGTGACAATCAAGTGCGAAAGTCACATCGGGTTTGGCACTCGACGATGCGTGACCGGCCTGTTTTTAGACTGCGGAAAAACCTCTGCGGACGGTAGGCCGGGACTGGTAGGTCTGGGCATTACAGGCTGCGGAAAAACTCGGCTTTGTAACCGGGCACGACCGGAGTACCCACTGGGTCGCGTGCCGCAAAGGCATAAATATGCTTAGCTAACCCATCGCTTATGATTCCCTAGCAGAATGGCATCGTGCGCCCTACAATCGCGGACAGGAAAGATTTCACATTTGGCGTGGGCTATTCATCCGCGCCGAAGCAAGTTGAAGCTGATGCTAGGACTTTCGGCCTACTTTGATGAATCGGGCCACTCCGAAGACCCCCATTGCCGTTTTGTCGGTATGGGCGGACTAATTGCGCCAGAGTCGGCTTGGACCGAATTCGAGCAAAAGTGGCAAGCGGTACTTGACGACCAGTGCGAAGGCCATTGGTTCCACATGAAGGATTTTGCTTCCGGATATGGAATCTACGCCGGATGGGGAAAAGAGCGAAAAGAAAGACTCCTTGGATCACTTGTTAAGACCGTCAGGGAATCAGGAGCGAGGCCGTTTGGGGCAGTTGTATCCTTGGACGCCTATGAGACTGTTTGCAGGGGCTTGCCTGGTATTGAGAAGTTGCTTGTTGATCCGTACTACATATGCTTTCAAGATGTGACGGCAGCAGCAGCGGTTAGCGTAATCGCATACTCCATTCACGCAACCACTACAGTCGAAGAGTGGCAGGAGTTTGAAAAAACCGAAAAGGTGGCGATGGTGTACGCGCGGCACGATGGGTTCGGGACAATTTCTAGTTCATCTGGAACTCGGCGCGAAAGCATGGGGAGAGCGGAGTCCTTATGGCATGCCCTGAAAGATGCGAATCCCGCTTGGGGACAGTGGATGGGGGCGTATTCATCAAATCTAGCGCAAAATCTTGCGTTCCTTCAAGCGGCTGACTTGTTCGCTTATGAGTTGACACATGAGTTTGAAAATCGGGTCAACCGGCCACAAGACCCCATGCGATGGGGATTAGCTCAGATGCTTCCGGGAAGTTGGAGGGACTTTCTGCATAAGTTCTATGGAGTTCCTCAACTCTTGCAAATGCTGACAGAAAGCGGCATCTTAGGCCCACATGAAGATCCTAGACATGGACTATCAATCCACTCTTCGATGAACAACATTATGCATCGAGATTTGCTTTTCGCTCGGATGTACAATCGGAGGTATCGAAATGAAAAACCCTCCGAAAAATCGTGAACTCGAACATGATAACGCCATGAAGTCGGAAGCGGACAGCACCGAATACCAGAAGTTCACAAACCTTTTGAGGCGCATCGTGACGGTCCCCCACGCGGAGGTACAGAAGCGTATGGACGACGACAAGGCAACGAAAGACTGGACGCGGGAGAACGACCAGCCCGCACACCGTCACCGGCCTATCGTTTCCCCTACCGCTGTTGCTGAATCGAGGAGCAAAAAGCGGTGACTTCTACAACGAAACAATACATTGACCTCGACGATCTAGCGGCGTTTGTCGCTACCTGTACACTTTGCCAAGCATCGCTTTCTCTCCGACTGGATGCGGATCGAATGCAACTACCTCAATCCTGCCCGTCATGTCAGGGGACTTGGTACGTGATGGGGGGAGCCTCCATAGGATCAGATCTTTCTATGCTCAGGGACATAGTCAAGCAATTAAAGGAAAATCTCCGCCGAGAGAATCGGCATGTAACAATTCAGATCGAAATCAACTCCGTTTCCCCCGCCGCTGTCGCTTCATCCAAAATCCAGCCTTAGCGAATCGAACGTTACCAACTTTCCGTCGCAAATATCTCAAAATAAAGGGCGCGCTTTAGCCCCTGAGGGATGCTTTTGGATATTCACTTTAGATCGCCCTTTTTCCGCAGCCTGTTCAGCCCCTTCGGAATGTCCATCGCTGGTATTGGTTGAAGTTCAACCTGTCCCTGCCATCGCTATTCCCTAGTCCCTATTCCCGGGTCCCAAATCCCATTGCCGAAAATACCCCTCCGCGGGCGCACAATCGTAAAGGTGGAGGGACCGCCAAGCTCCCATCCCGACCGGCAAAACGGGGGTACCCCCCTCCCTCCGGCCTCCGTTCGCTGTAAAATATGGCCTTAACCTACACATAATAAACAGGTTATATCATTACAATCTGCCTCTTCCAAATATTGTAAATCATTGATAATAAATAACCTACCTAAATCTAAATGCCCCAATATTGGTGCAAAACTGCTCAAAAAGCCGCGTCATTCGGTGCGTCTCGCCGAGGCGCAGACCGGCTCGATCGGGAGCGCCTGTGGATCGGGAAAGTATTGTCGCTGAAAGAAGAGCGACACGTTGACCAACGCAATCATCACGGGCACCTCGACCAGGGGACCGATGACGGCGGCGAACGCGGCTCCGGAGTTGATGCCGAACACAGAGATGGCGACAGCGATGGCCAATTCAAAGTTGTTGGAGGCGGCGGTGAAGGAGAGCGTGGTGGTCTTGGAGTAGTCCGCGCCCAGCTTGCGTCCCATATAGAAGGAGACCAGGAACATCACCACGAAGTAGATGAGCAGCGGAACGGCGATGCGCAGGACGTCAAGAGGCAGCCGAACGATGTATGCGCCTTTCAACGAGAACATGATCACGATGGTGAACAGCAGAGCCACCAGCGTGAGTGGGCTGACGCGGGGAACGAAGCTGTGGTCGTACCACTCGCGGCCTTTGGCGCGCACAAGCGCGGTGCGGGTCAGAAATCCGGCAAGAAACGGAATGCCGAGATAGATGAATACGCTCTTCGCAATCTCGCCGATGGAAACGTGGACAACCGCTCCGCGCAGGCCCAGCGTGGCGGGGAGAACGGTGATGAACAGCCAGGCGTACAGCGAATAAAAGAAGACCTGGAAGAGGGAATTGAAAGCCACGAGGCCGGCGGCATAATCCGTGTCGCCCTTGGCCAGTTCGTTCCATACGATGACCATGGCGATGCAGCGCGCGAGTCCGATCATGATGAGCCCGGCCATATACTCCGGATACCCGCGCAGGAACACGATAGCGAGAACAAACATCAGGACCGGCCCGATCACCCAGTTCTGAACCAGCGAAAGACCGAGAACCTTTTTGTTGCGAAACACTTCGTGCAGTTTTTCGTAGCGCACCTTGGTGAAGGGGGGATACATCATCACGATCAGGCCCACCGCGATGGGGATGGAGGTGGTGCCGATGCTGAAGCGATTGAGAAACGGCACGACACCGGGAACCAGCCATCCGAGGACGACGCCGGCCGCCATGGCAGTGAAGATCCACGCGGTGAGATAACGATCTAGAAACGAGAGACGGCTGGTTGTTTTCATCGGCTTCTCACTCACAAGCGACCAATCTTTTCAATTTCCCGTTGGATGGCGAGTTGCTGGAGCGTCGCGAGCGGCAGGGAGAGAAACAGGCCGATGCGGCGGTCGAGCACGGTGAAGGCATCACGAAATGCGCGGCTAATTTCGTCGTGCGTGCCTTTTACCGCAGCGGGGTCAGGGATGCCCCAGTGAGCGGTCATCGGCTGACCGGGCCAGTAGGGGCACACTTCCTTGGCCGCGTTGTCGCACACCGTGAAAACGAAATCGAGGTGCGGCGCGCCGGGTGCCGCGAACTCATCCCAGGACTTGCTGCGCAAGCCCTGCGTGGACATGCCTACGGACTCGATCTGCTCGAGAGCTTCTGGCCGCGGAGTGCCTGACGGATGGCTGCCCGCGCTATACGCCGTGAAGACTCCGCGGCCTTTGTGGTTGAGAATCGCCTCCGCCATGATGGAGCGGGCGGAGTTGCCGGTGCAGAGAAAGAGGACGTTGTAGTGAGTTGCCAAGTCGGATCTGCCTTTCAGGTTGGGCTGCGCTTTCGGGACGAGTTCAAACACACCCAGGTCTCGAAATCGAGACCTGGGGCACCCGCTTTGGATCATCTGGTCGTGATGGCGACCGGTGTGCAGCAACCGGGTTCGCAGCATGCGGCCTTTGGTTTGGTGCCGCGAATGAAGGCACTCAGGAACTTGCCATCCACTTGCTCTGCGATGGCATCCACGTCAACGCCGGCCTCGGTGAGGAATTGGCGGGCGTCTGCCACGTTGTAGGTGCGGGTTGTCTCCATGTCGACGTCGGCAAAGCCGGCGGCCACCAAACGGGCGCGGTAGTCCTGCTCCTCAAGCGCGCCGGCGATGCAGCCGACCCAGAGCATCATGCTGTGGCGCACGGCATCGGGAACTTCTCCGCGAACCACGACATCGGAAACGGCAAAACGGCCGCCGGGCTTCAGCACGCGAAACGCCTCGCGCAGGACGCGGTCCTTGTCGGCGGAGAGGTTGATCACGCAGTTCGATATCACGACGTCGACGGAGTTGTCGGGCAGGGGGATATTCTCGATTTCGCCCTTGAGGAATTCGACGTTATCTACACCGGCCTGGCGCCGATTTTCGCGGGCGAGGGCCAGCATGTCGTCGGTCATGTCAAGGCCGTAGGCCTTCCCGGTAGGACCCACGCGGCGAGCCGAGAGCAGCACGTCGATGCCGCCACCGGACCCCAGATCGAGCACCACTTCACCGGGCTTCAGTTCAATGAGGGCAGTGGGGTTCCCGCATCCGAGTGAGGCGAGGACAGCCTTTTCGGGGATCAGCCCTTTTTCGCCCGCGCTGTACAAATTGGTGGTGATGGGGTCGCAGCAGCGAAGCCCCGGGTCGCAGCAGGCCTGAACAGTACCTGATTCCGATACAGCCCGGGCAGCGCTGCCGTATTTCTGCTTCACTTCATCTTTTACGTTGACGGATGTCGGGACGGTGGTTGCCATGGAGCCTCTCTTTCGTATACGTCAAAGCGAATATATCTCTATGCGGTCACATTCGTCAAGGCGTATTTGTGAGGCTGTCTGGAGGAGCCACGGAATCGTTGCCCCGGCTGCTTTATACGGGGCAGGTAACCGCGCGCGTCGGCGTCTGTCGGACTTGAAATTGGGCGCGAGGGGTGCGTCGGCTTTTCCGGGAGCCGTGAGACGCAGCATGAGGCTCAAGGAAATTCGACAGATCTGAGTCCCTAGTTTGTAGGGGTTTTCGGCAAAACAATCAATAGCCCGGGAGGGTGAAGCTGTTCAGGTGAACAGGGGGGCAGGGCTCCCGCAACATAAGAGGCGCGACCTCAGGGTTTTGGTCGTTGCGAGTATACAGAATATCTGTTATCGGACGTTACGACTATAAGTGATTCTTTCATTATTCGCTGGCTCTTCCACATTCTTGGGGACTTAGCGTCTCGTGATTCAGATCCCCTGGGGGAGCCCACTCACGCGCTCCCCGGGGTGAATTCTCGCGATTCAGTTGCGTATGTTCCCCAGGAGCTTTTCGACCTCTGCGTGATGCTCGGCGTTGATGGCCAGCAATGGCGCGCGGGCTCGGCCACCGTAGTAGCCGTTGAAGTCACAAGCCGCTTTCACTCCACTGATCCCGAGAGCGCCCACAATGCGCTGGCTGGGAGCGGCAATGCGCAGTTGCTTCTCCGCCGCCAGCTCCAGGTCATGATCTTTCCAGGCCAGGTAGACTTCCTGGCATGCCTGAGGCGCGCAGGCCGCAAACCCCAGGACCGCTCCGGCTGCGCCCGCCTCCAGCGATTCGAGGAGAATCCCCGCTGAACCATTGAGCACCTGGAAGCCAACGTCCTTGGTCCGGGTCTTGATTGCCGCAGCCGGCGGAGCCACCGCCACTGCCGCACCGCTTCCCAGGTCAGTCGCCGAGACAAACGAACCCGACGTCTCCGGCCTGGGCGTCAACATGCGCCCGGTCACAGGTTCGAAGATAGGCGTAACAGCGACCGTGCGCCGGGGGGCGCTCTGCGTCACCTCCACTAGCGCCCGCAGCCGATCCACGTTGCCGCTGGAGTCCTTGATACCGATAATGTTCGGGTGCTGGGCCAGTTCCGCAACAATCTGGACGGGAAACTCATACGGAACGAACTTGGGGATGTGGTAAAGCAGGACGGAAAGCGGCGAACGATCTGCCACGCTGCGGAAGTAATGCAGGACAGCCGCAGAAGTCATTTGATTGGAGTAGTAGACAGGCGTCCTGACCAGCACCGCGTCGTAATTGAAGCCTGCGGCAGCCTCCGCCATCTCGACCGTGGCCTTGACGCTTTCGCGACCGACACCGGCAATCAGCACCTTTTCAGCGGCGGCAGATTCAGCAGCGACCCGCAACACTTCGCGCGATTCCGCGTCGGTCAGCTCAACCGCCTCGCCGGTCGACCCCAGAACGACAACTCCGGCCAGCAGCGTGCGTGAGTACCGTGCCATATTGGCTTCGAGCTTCCGAAAGTAGACGCGTTCATCCGAATAGAAAGGAGTGGTGATTGCAGCAAAAACGCCCTCGATCAACATATAACCATTTTAGCCCGCGCCGTGGCCCCAGTTCCCTCTCCCGCGGGTCGCTGTGACTGTCTAATGCCAAATCGTGCCGTTATGAGCAATTGTCCTTTTCGCGCTGGCGCGTGTAGTTTATTAAACAGACAACATCTCAATAAATTAACGACTCGATTCAGGAGCTGGACAGATGCCGAAGTTGGTAGCTTTGGACGACGATGATGGCGGCGAACGGCTATCGCGGCAGGCTATTTCATTCTTCCTGCATGCAGTTCTCGCGCTGGGTTCGTGGCTCGGCCTCATGCTCGTGGGTTACGCCATCAATCCCGCATCTGTGTCGCAGACCCTCATCCTGCTGTTGTCGATCCTCGTGCCTTTGAGCGCCGGCTACATCATTGCCCGCTTTTATCCCGAAGAGATGGCGACGCATATATGGCTGGTCGGGCTGATATGGCTGCTCATTCTCAGCCTGTGGATTCTGGACATGCCCACCGGGCCCAACGCATGTTTTGAATGCGGAGCCACCGAAAAGCTGACCAGAACGTTTTTCAGCCTGCCACGGCCCAGCGGTCTGATTGACAACAATGGACCGTTCTTTGGGACTTGGCCGGCAGCGGCATTGGTCGGCTATGCGATCGGGGCTCGCCTTTCGATTCACGGCCGCCAACGCAAGGCTGGCTAGCCCTCCCCGGTCGCCTATTTACATTCTTTCGGTAAGGTCGCAGCATTAGTCCGCGCGGCTGATCACCGCGCGGAATGCAATTGCTGCAGAGCGTAAACCGTGGTCTGGTGCCGCTGCATCGCGGCAATTCCCTCCACCGCCGCCTGCGCCGCGGCAATGGTTGTGATGGTAGGGACCCGCGCCAACACCGCGGCGCGCCGGATTGCCTTCTCGTCAAAGAAAGTGTCCTGTCCGCGAGGTGTATTGATGATCAGCTGAATGCGGTCGCCCTTGATCAGGTCCACAACGTTCGGGCGGCCCTCTTTAACCTTGAAGACCCGGTCTACGATCAGTCCGGCCTTTTCCAGCACATCGGCCGTGCCCTCCGTAGCCACAATCTTGAAGCCCAGATGCACATAGCGCCGAGCCAGATCGACGGCTACGTCTTTATCGTGATCATTCACGCTGAAGAACACCATGCCGCCGGTCGGCAGCACCTGGCCGGCTGAAAGCTGAGCCTTGGCAAAGGCCTCGCCAAAGGTGGAAGCCACGCCCATCACTTCGCCGGTGGACTTCATCTCCGGACTAAGAACCGTGTCGACACCCGCAAACTTTGCCCATGGGAAGACCGGCGACTTCACATAATAGTGGGTACCAGTTTCGAGATCCTTGCCTGCGGCGAGCTGCTCAGGCAGCAACTCGCGCAGTTTGCGGCCCGTCATCAAGCGCGCCGCAACCTTGGCCAGCGGAATGCCCGTGGCTTTCGAAACGTAAGGCACCGTGCGCGATGCCCGCGGATTCACCTCGATCACATACACGTGATCCTGGCCCTGCGCATCGCGCTGAATCGCGAATTGCAGGTTGACCAGTCCTACGACCTTGAGCTCGAGGGCCAGCTTGCGCGTGTAGGTGCGCAGCATTTCGAGCGTCTCCTCGCGGATATCGACCGCGGGCAGCACGCAAGACGAGTCGCCGGAGTGAATGCCGGCCTCCTCAATGTGCTGCATGATGCCGGCGATGATCACGTCTTCGGAATCGCAGAGCGCGTCGACGTCCACTTCGACCGCGCTCTCGAGGAAGTGATCGACAAGCACCGGGCGCTCCTGCGAATACTCCACCGCCTCGCGCATGTAGCGGGCCACGGCTTCGGCGTCATACGCAATGACCATGGCGCGGCCGCCGAGCACGTAGCTGGGCCGCACCAGCACCGGATAACCGATGCGTTCGCCGATGGCCAGGGCCTGCTCCACGCTTGTAGCCGTACCGCCGGCGGGCTGCGGAATATCCAGATCTTCAAGTAGCTTGCCAAATCGCTTGCGATCCTCAGCCAGGTCGATGGACTCCGGTGAAGTGCCGATGATGGGCACCCCGGCCGCGCGCAGCCGTTGCGATAGGTTCAGCGGCGTCTGCCCGCCGAACTGCACGATCATGCCGATCTCCGCTCCTGAAGATGCTTCGTGGTTGTAGATGGCCAGCACATCTTCAAGCACCAGCGGCTCAAAGTAGAGCCGGTCGCTGGTGTCGTAATCGGTAGACACGGTCTCAGGATTGCAGTTGACCATGATGGTCTCGTAGCCATCGTCTTTCAGCGCGAACGCCGCGTGGCAGCAGCAATAATCGAACTCGATGCCCTGCCCGATGCGGTTGGGTCCCGAGCCGAGAATGATGATCTTCGGGGTCTGCGTCGGTGGCGCCTCGTCCTCTTCGTCGTAGGTGGAGTAGAGGTACGGCGTCATCGATTCAAATTCGGCCGCGCAGGTATCCACCAGCTTGAAGACCGGGCGAATCCCCTTCCCTTCGCGCAGTTCCCTCACCTGCTTGATGCCGTCGTGGCCTTCGAGTTTCCACTCTGTCGCAATGCGCTCGTCGCTCAGGCCGAAGCGCTTCAACTGGCGCAACGCTTCTGTGGAGATGGTCTCGGGTGTGGTCTGCGCAATCTTCTGCTGTTCCAGCGTGATCTCGCGAATCTGGTGCAGGAACCACGGATCCATGCCGGTGAGCCGCGCTACTTCACGCACACTCATGCCGCGTTCGAAGGCGAAGCGAATGTAACTGAGGCGGTCGGGCTTTGGCGTCACCAGCATCTGCGTCAGCCGTCGAGGCTCCAGAATTTCCGTTCCGGTCTTCTTGCCGGTTTCNNGACTTCATCTGCGGACCCAGCGTGTCGTCGGCCCCGGGGAATTTTTCGAACTGCCACTTCGGAATCTTGACGACGACGTAGTCGATGGTGGGCTCAAAACACGCCGGTGTCTTGCGCGTAATGTCGTTGGGAATCTCGTCGAGCGTGTAACCCACAGCGAGCTTGGCAGCAATCTTCGCAATCGGGAAGCCGGTGGCCTTCGACGCCAGCGCCGAGGAACGCGACACACGCGGGTTCATCTCGATCACGGTCATGCGGCCATTGACGGGATTCACGGCAAACTGTACGTTCGATCCGCCTGTCTCCACGCCGATCTCGCGCATCACGGCGATGGCCGCGTCGCGCATCTTCTGGTACTCGC
>PLXP01000097.1 GCA_003151435.1 Acidobacteriaceae bacterium | reverse complement strand
CGACTTTTAACCGGACAGCCGTGATACTGGATACACCCAACAATGCCGCGCTCCTCAGTCACCTGTTCAACGGGCCTGTCATCTTGGCCGGCGGCTACAATCCTGAAATCGCAGCCTCGGCAATCAATCTTGAGCCCCGAGCAAGTTCCGGCGTAAGCATCGGCGCTGCAAGTGCGGAACCCGTCGGTTTTTGGCCGAGGATCAGAGCAGAATAGCCTTGATTCCGGTGAGTTCGCAGAAATCGGCCAGCGCAGGATAAAGGTCCTCCCCATAGCCGAGACATGCGTATTCATTTGTCCAGTGCTGGAGCAGCGCATCGATGTCGCAATGCGCCGTCACGAATCCATGCGGCCAGAAGGGAATGCCGCATTCGTCGAGGCGCTGCTGCACTTCATTGCTGGAAGGTTCGAAGATCGAGGCGCGTGTAATGACCATCTGAAATTCCCCATTGACCCGGCCGAGCCGCGCCAGCACGCCTTCGCCGGCCTTGCAGATCAACCGCACCGAGAGACCGCCCGCGTCTCCTTCGGTCGGAATTCCGTGTTCTGCAAACCCGGCCGGCCCCAGCTTGCTCGCCAGGGAGGGCGGGCAGGCTCCGTCGCCAATGATCTTGATCTCTCGCGTCTGGCGATCGATGTGCTGCAGGTCCCCGTAGTAGATCGGTTCCCGGCTCAGGCGCATCAGCAGAAAGACCGTAAGCGCGGTATTGAAATCTCCGAGGGTGGAAGTGCCGTGCCCATCCTCAAGCATCATGCTCTGCGCGAAACAGGTCGCTGCGTAATCATCCGCCAGTCCGGGGAACGATTGGATCGTGTAGAAGGCGTAGCGCTCGCGTTCGACAATCTCCTTCAGCGCCAGATAAAGGCGCAGCGACCGATCATTGACCGTGTTTGCGTCGGGAGCCGCGCCGAACAGCTGGCGCAAGCGGGGTTGCAGCGCCTCAATCTGAGCAGCTGGAATACGTTCCGCCGTCCGGATGAGTTCTGTCGTATCGCGGGAATCGATATCGATACCGAATGTGCGCATCCATTGGGAAGGATCCGCTGCCCCGCAGGTCTGGCCCATGCCTCTGCCGCCGAAGGCCCCAATGGTGGACAGGTTGAGCATGTTCTTCAGGTGCGCGGCACGGGCGTAGCTGACGATGCGGCCCACCGTGTCCGCATCCTTGATATCCCCATACACAAACCGGTGGGGAACGCCGATTTCCAGAAGGCCGCCGTGCATCACCAGTCCGCCAACCGGCCTCCAGCCCTGTGAGCGCGGATGCGTCCACAGCAGAACGGCTTTCCCGCTCATGGCAAAATCGCGCACCGCGCCTACCAGGTGAGCAGCCCAGACCCAGGTGCCGGATAAAAGTACCACTGCATCCACACGCTCATCCTGTTTCATTTTCTTCAGAGCTTCCGCAGCTTCCTGTTTGCTCGCAATCACGGTCTGGTACTCGACTAGCCGCAGCCCGGACTCTGTGAGCGCGGCCTTTGCCTCTGCAATCAGAGCATCATCCACAAATGGAGTGCCCATCGGATCCTGCAGGCCATCCTTGTGCACTCCATAGACTATGAAACCGACAGTCGCTTGAATCATGATCCCTCTCCTATTACGAGTTTTGTTGATTGTGGCGATGCACCAGCATGGAACGCAACTGGCGATAACTCTTGATCTGCGGCCGGTATTGTTCGGCGAGAAGCGGATCGTCTGGAACGCATTCCTGTTCGCGAACCATAGCCTGTGCGGCGGACTCAAGATCGGAATGGATGCCCACCGCAACGCTGGCCAGCATGGCTCCGCCGAGGCAAACCGATTCCTGGCAGCTCATGATGTGCAACCGCTTGTGCGTGAACGCGGCGCGCAGCCGGAGCCCCAGCGAGGAGCGTATTCCGCCGCCGAAGACATTGATATCGCAGAAGGTGGAGCCGGCATTCTCAAGGCACTCGGTAACGATCGCCAGCTCCGCGGCGATGCCTTCCAGAATTCCCTTGTAAAGATGAGCGCGCGTGCTTTCGAAGGTAAGGCCGCTGATGGTTGCGCGCGCATGCGCATCGAACTCAGGGTTGCAACTGCCGATCAGGTGGGGCGTAATCAGCAGGCCTGTGGGACCTGCGGGAGCCGCCGATTCGAGGTCCCCAAGATGGTATTCCTCTTCCCCCATCCCCGGCTCATGGAGAAGGTTGCCGAGCCATTGCATCATGATTCCGCCCGGGAAGTAGGCGATGGTGACGAAACGGCCGGGAACCGCACCTGGATAGGAGTTGAGGCTGGACTGCATCGCAGCGTCGTTCAGGAGCAAGTGATCGGAGGCGACCGTGATACATTCATATGTCCCCAGCGATCCCGCGGCTCGCCCCGCTTGAATCACGCCGAGTCCAATGGCCCCAATCACCTGATCGTGTCCACCCACCACCACTGGAGTGCCGGCTGTAACCCCCAGCATGGTGGCCGCAGTGCTGTCTAGTCTTCCCGCCACAGTGCCGGCCTGCACGGGAAGGGGTAAAGCCTGCGGCGATAGCCCCACCAGGCCCAGCAAATCCGTGGACCAGATCTTTTGGTTTACATCGAAGGCCATAAAGCGCGCTGCGTGCGAGTAATCGACCAACGGAGGAAGGCCAAGTTGGAGCAGCAGAAAACTGGTAACGCTCTGGAAGCTGCTGGCTGCATGGAATATCTCCGGGGCATGGCTGCGCAACCAAAGGAGCTTGGGGATCGTATACATGGCGTGGCTGGTATGTCCGGTTAGCATAAAAAGCTGCCTGCGCCCAATTTCGTCCTCCACCCAGGCCGCTTCGCTGGCGGCGCGCACATCGATGTTCAGAATCGCCGCGCCGAGAGCTTGTCCCGCGGCGGAGACAGGAATCACGGTCTCTCCATGCGAGCTGAAGCAGACCGCCTGGATGGCTTCGCTTGCCGGAATGCGGGCCAGTTCCTTTGCCATAGCCGTGACAACATTGAGAAAAGTGCTGGCCTCCAGTTCGGCGAATCCCGGTCGGGGACAGTGCGGTGCATAGGCGGCTGAGCGCATGGCCTGCATCTCTCCAGAAGAGGAGAAGATGGCCGCCTTGCAGCGGCTCGATCCCACGTCGATGGAGAGAAAGCTCATCGCAGTCCGGCCGCTTCTCCCATCAGAAATGAGCCGTCAGCGGGAAGGGAGTAGGTCTTCCCGTTGCCGGCTTCGCGGATGGCGATCCGGGCAGCTTCGATCGATATCTCTTCGATTCCCTGAAAATCCGCTGGGATGTCGACCAGCAGCGTCATATAACGGACCGCGGTTTCGGAAAGAGCGGGAAGCCAGCGGTAGGTCGATTCATTGAACAGCGTTCCTTGAGAGACCGTCTGCCGCTTGGGAGCCGCAAGCGGGGTGGAGCTGAACTCAATGCCCCGGCAAAAGGTCATTCCACCCCAGGGAGCGGTCTTCAGGTAGAAGCGTTCTTCCCAATTACCCACCCAGGGAAAATCCGTGCGCCGGAAGACATAAACGAGCAGTAGTCCTGCGCCGGGATTGGCGATCGCCGTGTACCCCATGGCTCGGTTGGGATCGAGCAGTTGCGCCGTGTACCGTAAATAGCAGCCATCGGGAGTGGTTCTCAAATCGTGAAAACCGCCACTCTGGACCGGAGCGAACGGCCAATGGAAGTCGGCATCTGGAGTGATCATCATGGCGTCGCTGTAGCTGGCAGGGTTCACCCTGGCCTGCGTCGCCGGCATGTCCACGCGGGTCGCTCCGCACTCCAGGAACGGCGGCCCAATGGTGACGTGCTCGGTCCAGGAGATCGGGCGATCGGCACGGGCCAGGTTGCGCGCCTTTTCTTCGCAATACACGACCGGGTGTTCCAGATCGATGCGCAGGGTTCGCCTGAAATCAATCTGAGCGACCGGCAACTCAGCGCCGTATTCGATCCCCGGCCGGCCCTCTTGAAATTCGCGGAAGATCTGCCACTGGGCTACGGGCGCCTCTCCATGGGTGGTCAGGCCAGCAGCCATCTCTTCCTGCGAGGGCGGCCCAAAATAGTCGAAGCTGAGGCTGTGTCCGGCAATGCCGGCAAGCAGCCGCCCATCGGGCGGAACGCCAAACCTGTCTTCATCGCTGTTTGGGGAAAATCGCTCCGGATCGATCGTATTCCATTGCGGACGCCACAACGGATTCAGCTGCGGATGGCTCCGCTGCACCAGTTGGCAAATGTGTCCTCCGCCCAAAACTGCGGAAAGGTGTCCCCACTCTCCGCGCAGGCAAAAGCCCGCGCGTCCATCCAGAACGTCCTGCACGTGCTCCACTGGAACGAAGCTCATTTCCCGTCTCCGTTGAGAATGCCGCGGGCCTGCCTCAGAAATCCCGCCATGTCCTGGGACTGGAAAACGTTGCGCCCGAAAAAGACCCCTGCGGCCCCCGCTTCCATGGCGCCCCGAACCACATCCATGGCCCCATCGTTCTGGCTGCCACCGAGAACCAGGATTGGGAGCGGGCAGCCCTCTACCACCGCGCGCATGTTCGCCACACTGCCGGCATAGTCCGTCTTGATGACATCGGCTCCCAACTCGGTCGCAATCCTCGTATGCCGCGTGATCCATTGCGGATCGGCGGGGTTCTGCACTTCTTTGCCGCGTGCCAGTGTCTCGATGATCAAGGGAATGCCCAACCGCTCGCATTCGCGCGCAAGACGCGCATTGCGAGCAATTTCTTTGCTTTCGAAATCAGCATCGCCCGTCCCCACTACAAGGTAGCTGAGAACGGCATCCGCGCCTAGCCGCAACGCATCTTCCGCGCTTCCCAGCATGCAACTGCGCATCAAGCCATGCTCGCCCTCGCTGAGCGAATTCCAGATGGTCGTCCAGTCGATTCGGGCGATAATCCCCGGTGTTGCCGCGCGCGGAAAACAGGCGTTGCAGCGTTGAATCAGACCAAGGTTCAGCAGCAAAGCGTCCACGCGGGCTTCCACAAAGCGGGAAATCTGGCCGCATGGATCGTTGGTTCCCGGAATTGGACCGACGACGAGAGCATGATCAAAAGCCACCACTAGGGTACCGCGACCCGGCTCGTTGAGAATCCGGTTGAGCCGTATCTTCTTCCCAAAATCACTCAAAACCTTACCCCTCCACGCCTGTCATTTCGCCTAAGAGTATCTGCGGTTGAATTCCCTGTCAAATCGATTATGATCGAAAATGTTCTTCTGTGATCGAAAACATCTGCCCCTTACTTTGACACAACGATTGCAGTTCTGTGCAGCACTTGCATACGTCTCTGTGCGCATTTCTTTGGCAATTCGGGATACAATACCTCTTGAAACGAATTGCAGTGAAGAAGTAAGTCGGTCATAATCAATTCAATTCGCTTCCAATCGAACCGAAATGCCCGCAGAGGGTCTCGACCACAGGCTGTATGGGGGCAGGTCGGGAAGTCGGTCCCACTGCTGTCCGAGTTGCGGGTTTCGATGAAGAAGAGCACCTTGTAACTGATTACATTCCTGCTGGTCCGCTCAACGTGAGCATTGAGAAACCTATGAAGCGGAGCCAATCCTTGTTGGCGGAAGAACGGCGGTTTCGGATTTCCGAACTCCTTTCGCGGCAGCGCACCGTGAGCGCTTCGGAGCTAATAGAGATTCTCGGTGTGACGGCGGCGACGGTCAGGCGGGATCTGGCGGATCTCGAACGTAAAGGGTTGCTGGTTCGTTCCCATGGGGGCGCAGTCTCCAAGTCTCCCACAACCAATTTCCAGCCTTCGTATGAAACACTGGGACGCACGAATCGCGAAGAAAAGCAGGTGATCGCGGTCGAGGCGGCGAAGATGATTTTCGACGGCGACACTATCTTTCTGGAGGGAAGTACTACTGTCTCCGAGGTCGCTCTCAGACTGCAGCACCGCAATCGCCTGACGGTGGTCACAAATTCACCGCTTATTCTTTGCCAACTGCAACGGTATCCGGAAATCAATGTGATGTGCATCGGGGGCGACCTGCAGCGGGATGTGTTCTATTTGTCGGGGGTCTGGGCGCAGCGGTCTCTGAGTGAGATTCGCGTGGATAAGGCCTTTCTGGGGGTTAGTGGCATCGATCCAGCGTATGGCATGTCCACGGCTAGCCATGCCGAGGCAACGATCAAGAAGGCCATCATCAAATCCGCAAGAATGCGTATTGCGCTGGTCGATCACAGCAAATTCGGAAAGCAGGGTTTTGCATTCGTGGGACCCGTCACGGATTTGACTACACTCATCACCGATTCCGGGACCTCTCCGGCAGATCTGCAAGCTCTCAAAGATCTCGGGGTGCAGGTTATCGTCGCGGAAGCCAAATCCGCCCGCAAATAGGGAAAATAGCGAAGGCCGAAGGGCCCCTTTGTCCTCCAGGCCCATACCCAGCCATCGGAATGACCGCTGCACATCCCCGGGCCTTCGTCTATCCAGGCAGAACGGCGCCCGCTCTGATCCAGCTTCCGCAGCGGCAAATTCCTAGTCTCCCGCTTGACAGGGTGCGCGAAAGAACTGTAAAAAACGTCAGATATGATCATAATACGTCAAAAACGATCTACTCAGCCCTCTTAACGATCGGAATCGAGGTATTTTAAATGGAAAGCTCGCGAGCAAAGACAAGGGGCGTCATTGGGCGACAACCAGAAGAGACCCGGTGACAGTCCACTGTTGCCATCGATCGAAATTGTTCCCATGCGCGCCAGAGTGCAAAGAGTCTGCAATGAATATCCATGGTGAGGGACGAAGCAATTGAGAGAACTCAGACAGACACAAATCAGCTTGCGCGCGTATTGGGTAATGCCCCGAATTGGAGCTTTGGCCACAATCCTGAGCCTGGCGCAGTTGGCTCACGCAGGCGACACAACCCTGCGCAATAAACAGGAATTCGTCGTCGTCCACTCCGGCGATGGTTCTTATGAGATCGGGCAGGAGGACCATTCCGCGATCCACTCTCGAGTTGCTGTGAAAGTGGATGAAAACTGGGTCACCTCAAGCGACTATCCACAACACGAGATCAGCGCGTCTTCATTCGACGATGCTCTCGGACACGGCCATGAAGCCACCGTCAGGTGCAGCGGGCTCCGCACACGGCCGGAACTGTCCTATGTGATTCGGCTCTATGACAATATCGATGCCGGCGAAATTCGAATCGAGATCCAGAACCATACTGAAAAACCCGTCACCGTGCAATCGTTGCGTTCCGTGGAAGCGATTGGCGATCAGCCCCTCAACTTGAGCGCGGCCGCGAGCAACGATCGCGTTCTTTCTGACAGCTTCAGTGAAGACTGGCCCCCGATGAAAATATACGGCCTAGGCAAGGCCCCCGGCGGGATGCACCGGGCAGTCGGCAGTCAGCTCATCTATAACCGGGAGAGCAAAGAGTCTATTTTCTTTGGCGCCCTCACTTCCGACCGCTTTCTAACAATCATGCACTTGAAGGCGAACTCTGACGCTGAGCACTCTACGGGAGTTGCTTCATACACAGTCGATTCGACCGGAACTACTGAAATACAGGCGACGGATCCAGAATCGGGCTTAAGGCATGGCCCCGCAAAAAACCTGGTGGAACTCAGCCTCCCCGTAGCGCCGGATGCCACGCTCGGCTCTGAGCGCCTGATGTTTGCCCTGGGAAATAACTACTACTCGATTCTCGACACGTACGGCTGCGCCATTCGCTTGCTGCACCACAGCCGCTTCGGCACGGGCCCCATGCTTGGTTGGTGGAGTTGGACCGCTTTTTATTCAGGCATCACCGAGGGGAACAGCTGGACCAATGCGCAATGGCTCGCAGAGCACCTGAAACATCTCGGATTCGATTATTTTCACCTTGATCTTGGATACGCTTATGCGCGTGGAGAATACACCACACCAAACGTTGCGCAGTTTCCGAATGGACTTGCCCCACTGACTCGAAACGTAGCCCACCTGGGATTGAAAATGGGATTCTGGACAGCTCCGTTTGAGGTGAGTGATCGATCCTCTGTATATCAGAACCACAAAGGCTGGCTGGTACACAACGCAAAGGGCGAACCGATTCAAATCGGGGTGGGGACCGAAGCAGGAAGAGAAACTCTGTTTGTATTGGATACAACCAACCCGGAGGCGCAGCAGTATCTCCGCAGTACCTATCAAATGCTTGTCAAGGAATGGGGAGCGAGTTACTTCAAGCTAGACTTCATGGATAACACCGCCATTGAAGGCTACTACTATCGTCCGCAGACGACAGCGCTCGAAGCCCAGCGGATTGGTTTGCAAATCATTCGCGATGCAGTGGGTGAACACGTTTTGCTTGACAAGGATGGAAGCCCCATGCTGAATCCCGTTGGGCTAGTGGACGAAGGACGTCTCTCGCAGGATACCGGTCACGCCTTCCTGCGCAGCAAGGAGGCGGCTCCCGGCATCGCTGCGCGCTACTACATGCAGCATAATTTCTTCCTCAGCGATCCTGATGCTTTGACAATCTCGCGTCAGATGATCGAAGAGCGCCACATTCAGGCGCCGCTTACGCTGAATGAGGCCAGGGTCTCGGTCACGCTGGCAGCGGTTTCGGGCGGCATGATGGAACTTGGCGATGACCTGCCTACTTTGGGTCAGGACCCGGACCGCCTCGCACTGGTCACCAATCCCGATATTTTGCAGATGATTAAACTCGGGAATGCCGCGTTACCTCTCGACCTGCTGACATTTCGCCCTGCGGACGAGCAGCCGGGAATCTTTCTGCTTCGGGAAGATTCCCGGCAGGCAATGCTGGCTGTATTTAACTGGACAGAGCATCCAAATTCGCATGCCTTCAGTTTCTCCGACCTGGGGCTTTCGCCGGACCATCGCTATCGCGTAATCGATGTCTTCCAGCCAGGACAACAACTCGCCTTCGATTCCACTGGACTGCGCATTGAGAACCAGCCTGCCCACTTTGTAACGTTGCTCAAAATCCTGGATGAGTCTATCGCCGCGCAGGCCCCTTCGATCACCGCCAAAGTTCCGGCAACGGGCAAGGTGGGCGAAGACCTTGGATTTGCAGCCGCCGCCTCTTCAGACCATGTTCCGGCACTGGGCTATCACTGGGACTTCGGAGACGGAGTGATCGCGGATGGCGCCACAGTCACGCACACGTATACCCTTGAAGGCAGCTACACGGTTCATCTTCGCGTTGAGGGTGCTGACGGCCTCTCCTTCGAGGAAGATTGCCCAGTTACCGTAAAGGGCTCGATGCCCCTCCCCACGCCGAAACGCGGCCCTGTCGACAAAGAGTCTGGTTTCGTATCTCATTCGCCTGATACGACGCTCGATTTGCACCTTAAAGACCATGTTCATATCTAAGGTACGTAGAACCTGACGTAAAAAGACCGGGTCGGCCTGCAGGCGCCTTCCCCTGTCCCCGTGTTCCTCTTGATCGTCTGCTTTTGCCCCCCCACACCTGAGACCAGCATACTTCCGATCGTGAGTCTTTGGAGACCCAAGTCCAGACCCGCCTCTCAGTGTCACTTGCGAGTCCCAGGGCCTCGATCACATGCTGAGCCGGCTCCGGCGCCGGAATCTGGATGTCCCTAGCCCACGGGTCGAACTCCTCAAGGTTCTCCTCGAAAGTGGCGTCGCGGACCCATCCCTTTAACTGGAATGGTCCGGAATTAATCTCGCTATCTGCTTCCCATCCCGGGATGGCGACGTCGTAAGGCTCTGCCGCCTGAGCGGCTCGCAAGAACGCATCGGACCGATCTCGGCATACCAACGCGCTGTCAATATCTACGCACTGCTCTCGACCGCTTTCCCCGATTGCCCGGCGTCCCCAAGCATTGACGCGATCAGAACCTATTCCACGAAATTGATCGAAATCACCCTTTACTTCGGCAGCCATTCCCGCGGCCCCTGTTGCGGCGGCAGCCACGTCTATCACCAGCACAGGCTTTGCAGCGAACTGGGCGGCTTCATCGGGAGCAACCGGCTACTATCTCGATGTTTCCGCCAGCAGCAGCTTCAGTTCATTCGTGACTGGTTATAACAACCTGAGCGTAGGCAATGTTCTGACGGCTGCAGTAAGCGGACTGACAGCCAGCACAACCTACTACTACCGCGTCCGCGCCAGCAATTCGTCGGGAACCAGCGGCAACTCCAACACGATCACGGTTACAACATTGGCAGCAGGTTCGCTGCCTAGTCCGTGGACAACTACGAGCATCGGCGCCACCGGTACGGTAGGCGCTGCAAGCTACAGCAACGGCATATTCACCGTAAGGAGCGGCAACGGAAGCATGGATGGAACCAGCGACAACTTCCGCTACGTCGATGAAACCGCCAGCGGCAACTGGACCATCATCGCCGATGTGACCAGCGTGAGCGATCCGCAAGACGCCTGGGCGACGCAGGCGTGATGGTTCGTGCAAGCACGGCGGCAAACGCTGAGTATGCAGGCATGTTTGTTTCGGCTGGAAATGGAATCGTGTTCAGTTATCGGACAGCCACCGGCGCCGCCACTACCGCTGTGACGGGGAATGACTACGGCTTGTATTGGGTAAAACTTGTTCGTTCCGGCAGCACGTACAGCGGGTATTATTCGACGAACGG
Source organism: Acidobacteriaceae bacterium (assembly GCA_003151435.1). GTDB lineage: Bacteria > Acidobacteriota > Terriglobia > Terriglobales > Acidobacteriaceae > Telmatobacter. Next base: position 11,184 of record PLXP01000097.1, on the reverse strand, counting down.
GACAACCTGGACGCAATTAGGCTCAACCGTAACGATCACCGCCATACCGACCAGCGCCACGGCCGGCATGGCTGTTTCAGGCGACACAGCCGGCGATCTCTGCACGGCTACCTTCGCCAACGTAACATCGAATTGATGCTACATTGATGCAAATACTGGCGCCTCGCCCGAAAGGGTTGGGGCGCCAGTGTCTTGCCACGTTTGCCCGGCGAACCTGCCTTCCAGTAGGCCGAACGAATGAGAACAGAGTTGGAGAAGCAAGCGTTCGAATATCCCACCCGGACCAGCCGTGGAGTGTTTCGGAGCGATAAGCTCATGGAACACTCGAGAACGGCATCGCACATTGGGATTTCAGGCGCACTTCAGTGCCGACCTGAAAACGTGAGAGTCCCCAATTACTTGTCTGGCAATATGCGATGAGTCAGGTATTCAGCCCGTGTCGGCGAACCAGGAAGTGCGGTGACCTTCAGCAGCAGTTCAAAGTGTGGAATGGGATCTTTCTGCGACAAGCCAAGATGGCGCCGCAACTGATCGACAAAAGAAGGATCGCATAGGTATTCGCCCGCCGCTTCCGATGCTTCCGCTACGCCACCCTCAATGATCAGAACGTTTCCACTATGTTCGAGATTAGGCAAAAACGCGATCGCGCCGTAACTCTCTTCCCACGCCCCATCTCTGCCTGGCTCTGGTGCAAATAGCGAGGCTGAGTGGGATACATTGGTAATTTGGATGAAATGGGCCGAAGGTGAGCAAGGTGAGAGGCATGAAGGATCTGTTTGCAGGGCGACATTTCGACCGGGATGTCATCATCCTGTGTGTGCGCTGGTACCTGCGTTACAAGCTCAGCCTTCGTGATCTGGTTGAGATGATGGAGGAACGTGGGCTGCGTCTTTCGCATACCACGATCATGCGATGGGTACAGCGGTATGCGCCGGAGTTCGAGAAGCGCTGGACTCGCTTTGCACGCAAGGTGGGCCGGTCCTGGCGTGTGGACGAGACGTACCTGAAAGTGCGAGGACGATGGGTCTACCTGTATCGTGCCGTAGACCGGGATGGCGACACCGTCGACTTCCGACTAAGTCCGACCAGAGACGTCGCGGCAGCCAAGGCTTTTTTCCGCAAAGCGCTTCGTACCCAAAAACGCGTACCGGTCAGTATCACATTGGATGGCTACGCCGCATCGCACCGAGCAGTGCGCGAGATGCCAAGGGAAGACGAGGCATGGAAGCACACCAAGTTGAGATCGTCGAAATACCTGAACAATCTGATCGAGCAGGATCACCGGGGCATTAAATCCCGAACAGGTCCGATGCTCGGCTTTAAGAACTTTGATTGCGCAGCTATCACCATCGCCGGCATCGAACTGCTCCGTCGTATTCGCAAATGACAATTCGCCTTGGGACGTCTCCATCTCAAAAACTAAAATGCCCCTGCAATCTGGAATGCGGTACTCGCCGCATAGTCTATACTCCTCCCCTGACCTTGCTGCGCCACTCTTAAATATTTGCACCAGAACCCGGGGCCTAATAAAATCGGGGCTTCCACGCCCTATGACTTTGTGGCGCGGAATCTGACGGCCTACGGAGGTCTGCTGCCGGTGGCCACGATGCTGGAGAAACTCGGGTTCCAGCAGTTGGTCGAAGAGACCCTCGCGGTAAAGCGGCAGACACGTTCGATGCCGATGTACGGGTTCATTCTGGGGATGGTGCTGGTTTGCTATGTGGGTTTCTCGCGCCTACATCATCTGCGATTTCTGAAACTCGAACCCATGCTGACCGGCATTCTGCGGGTGGCGCAACTGCCTCCGCAGTGCACCTTCTGGCGCTTTCTGGCATCGCTGCATCTGGGCATTGCGCGGCAACTGCTGACGGTCGAGTGGCGCATGCGGGAACGTGTCTGGGCAGCGGCCAACGTGCATCTCGACGAGGTCACGGTGGACACCGACACCACGGTGCACACGCTGTTCGGCAACCAGATGGGCGCACGCAAGGGCTATAACCCGAAGAACAAAGGGAAGAAGAGTTATCAGCCCATCCTGAGCTTTATCGCCGAGACGCGGGAGTACGCGGCGGGCTCGTTACGCACGGGCGACCGGCCCAGCGGCCGGGAGATTGCCGACCATCTGGAGAGTGTGGCCAAGGGTCTGCCCGCGGGAATCAAGACGGTGTCTGCGCGGGCAGATTCTGGCTTCTACTGCTGGCAGGCGGTGGAGGCTTACGCGAAGTTGAACTGGCGGTTCATCGTAGTGGCGCGGAAGACTTCGCGTCTTGTCGACCAGTTGCAAGCAGCGAAGTGGAAGGGCTCAACGCAGACCGATGCCGACGACCAGTGCGAGTTCAGCTATCAGCCGGAGGGGTGGGGCAAGGCCTGCCGTTTTCTGGCGCTGCGTTATGAAAAGCCGCCAGAGGTCAAGGACTCCGAACAGCCCGAGCAGTATCAACTGTTCGACACGCCAGCGTTCACCTACCGGGTCTTCGTCACCGACATGAATGACCCGCTGGATCTGCTGGTGTGGTTCTACAACCAGCGTGCCGGGGCCGAGAACCTCATCAAGGAAGCCAACAACGATGCTGGCCTGACGGCGCATCCATCGAACCGCTGGATGATGAACGCCAACTGGTTCCAGATCGTGATGCTGGCCTACAACCTGAACTGCTGGCTGCAACTGTTCAGCCGCGAAGAGAACGTCACCGTGAAAACCATGAAACACACCACGCTGGCCACAGCTCGTCTGCGCTTCCTGTTCCTGGCTGCCCGAATCTGGCGACATGCAGGCAGAGTGGGCATCAGCTACAGCGACCATTACCAGGAGAAAGGCACGTTTCAACAACTCATGAAACGTCTGCGCAACGTCGCTCGCGGACCGGATGGATTTGCTCCCGTACTTCCTGTGCCGCTATGTACCTGATTCGACGTCGAGAATGGCGCATAGCTTTTTATGCAGCTGCAGGCCAATCGTTTCAAATACTTGCAGCACTGGCCTTGAAAATAGCGTTCCGGAGAGAACACAGAGACAGAACCAACCAGCACAACACTGCCGCTCAACAAGCCAGTCGCGCTTGCGTACTCAGGCGATGCATTATTCAGGTGACACAGATCACAATTCGCAGTACGGTCTGTATATTTGGGTGACCCGTTTAACCCGTCGCCTCCCCACGCTTCCCATCTCGTCCGCCTTGCCTGCTCATGCTCCTCCAGTATTCATGAGATAGCTTCCCGCCAGCCTTGCGCTCCAGTAAATCGGTGGGCCGATCTGAAATCCTCAAATGGAACGTCGGCACGCCCATCACTTATCGGCCATTTCCTGAAGCACTCTCCGCACTAAGGTCTGAGCGTCTTCTCCGCGATCGATTCTTTGAGGCACGAAGATTCCTCCACGCCGTCTCTGGCATCATCGCCTGTAGAAGCCGCGCTCAAACTGGTGAAAGCTCGCAGGGCAGCGGGTATCTCGAACCGGTTGGCCTTGGCGAACTCCGCAATCTCCGTTAAAGTTCCGAAGCTGGGAAAACTTCCTGGAACAGTCACGGATAGCGCAGCAGAAAGGCATCCGAAGGCGGCCGCTTCCGCAAGTGAAGACCTATGATATAGCCCAAAAGCGAGACCCGCTGTGAAGCAATCCCCTGCCCCTGGAGTCTCCACAGCAGAGACCTTGAACGCAGCGATTGCCTCAGTCCTATCTCCGTCCGCGATGTAAGCGCCTTTCTCCCCGAGGGTAATTACAACATGTTTGAGACCGAACCGTTCTTGCAGCCGACTAGCCAGCCAACTGGGATCGCGCAGATTGGGCGGTTCGTTGAGAAGTGTGCTGGCTTCATTTTCATTTGGAACGAGCAGATCCACGTCGGCAAATCCGCCAGGGGGAAAGGGCTCTGCCGGTGCGGGCGTCAGAATTGTATAGGCGCCATTCTGCTTAGCAAGCCGCGCTGCATACAGTGCGGTAGAAAGAGGGATTTCGAGGGTAATGACCACCTGTGTCTCGCCAAAATCCCATCCGAAATCAAAATGAGCCTGAACCCTGAACTCGGCGATGCTGTTCGAAAGTAGTTTTCGGTAGTGAACGAGTTGTTCGGAGACCGCAAAGCACGATAGAGTCATTGCGAAGCGCGAGGTGTGGAGTCGGCGGACGCACCTTTACCGTAGATCATCCTCGGTCTCTATGAAGCTTGATTGAAGATCGAGCTCAGGCTGCCAGATGGTAGCGATGATGCAGGCCGCCGAGTCTCGGCATCGCTATGACTCTTCCGCCCACACGAGGTACTTTTTCTGGCTCACGACCCGCAGGCGTTCCCTTGGCCAGCGCAAGATGTGTTCGATCCTCATGGTAGTAACGGACGTATTCGTTCATAAGACGTTTCAAATGCCGCTCGTTCAAAACGATCACTTGATCGAGTAGGTCGCGGCGGCAGTTGCCGACCCAGCGTTCGGCGACGCCGTTCTGCCACGGGCTTCTGAAACCGGTCCGCTTGGGCTGGATACCGAAGCTCTTCACAGTGTCGATGACCTCTTGATTGAAGTTTGTACCGCGATCGAAGATCAGGTATCCAGGAGCGGAATCGTAGGGAAAGGCCTCACGCAGTTGCTGAATCACCCAGGCGCTGGTAGGATGCCTGCTCACATTGAAGTGCAAAATGCGCCGTCGGTCATGCGCAATGACAAAGAAACAATATAGAACTCCAAAGGTGAGCGTCGGGACGGTGAAGAAGTCCATTGCAGCGATAGCTTCACGATGATTGCTCAGAAATGCCATCCACCGCTTAGCCGGCTCGGGACTCCTCGGCACTTTCCTCATCCAGCGCAGCACACTTCGCTCCGAGATGTCGTAACCGAGCATTTTCAGCTCTCCATGAATGCGCGGTGCACCCCAAGTCGAGTTCTCAACAACCGTGCGGAAGATCAGCTCTCGCAATTCCCTGCCGACACACTTTCTTCCCACACCTGGCCGATGCCGCGAGAGCCATTTCCAGTACAACTTGAAACCCGCACGATGCCAGCGGATGACAGTCTCGGGCTGAACCAAGATCAAGGCTCGCCGCCATTCCGGCCACAGCCGATGCAAAACGACCCAAAATAATCTGTCGGGAGTGGAGAATCGCGGCCGAGAGCTGCGACGCTCCAGCACCGCAAGCTGCTGCCTCAGGGAAAGGTTCTCCAAAAGGAGGTCACGACGAGAATAAACAGACCGAAGGAACAGGTCGAACAAAAGCCTCAGCAAACGCGGCATGAATGCGTTATATCAAACAAAACACGGTGGCATTCTGGCCGGATGTAGCTGTGTGGACGCCCGGATCGATAGACGTCTTCGTGATTCTCTTAACAGTTAAGAGGCACCCTCATATCGCCCGGATCTAATTTTGGCGGAGGACAGCTGCGCTTTTCGCTCGCTGGCGTGCAGTTGAAATTCTCTGCCGTCATGGAAGCATCCGGCGGCCTGACCATCCCCGTCGGCGGTTCGGGTGGTTCATGGATCGTCAAGCTTCCTTCCGCACGTTACAAAGCGGTTCCCGAGAATGAACTCGCCATGCTGGAGCTGGCCCGGCGCTCCGGCATCTCCGTCCCTGAAAACAAGCTCGTAGACGTAGCCAGCATCAGAGGATTGCCAGAACAGGCCCATACGGCGGAAAGCAAGGCCCTGGCGTGAAGCGGTTTGACCGGATGCCGGACGGCAAGCTCGTCCACATGGAGGATTTCGCGCAAGTCTTCGGGGAATTCCCCAACAACAAGTACAAGTTCCACAGCTACGCGAATATCGCCTCCGTGTTGTGGGCGGAAATCGGCGAAGACGCCGTGATCGAATTCGTCCGCCGCCTGGTCTTTTCTGTCGTCATCGGCAACGCCGATATGCACCTCAAGAACTGGTCCCTCCTTTATCCCGACCGGCGCACGCCCGCGCTCTCGCCGGGTTACGACTTCGTGGCGACGCTTCCTTATAATCCCGGCGACACGCTGGCCTTGAGTTTCGGCGACAGCCGCAGTCTTTTCAAAATCACACCCGACCAGATGCGCCGCTTTGCCGATACGGCGCGCATTCCAGCGAGCCCGCTTTGGATGATCGCGGTCGAAACTGCCGAGCGCACTGCCGAATCGTGGAAAACGCTTGAACAGGCGGACGCCCTGCCCAAAGAGCTCAAGGACTCAATCGGTAGGCAGATTCTCGGTGTCGCAGCCAGCGTGACTCCGTGACAATGCGATGTTTAAGGCGGCAGGGTAAAAGTATCTATGCCGTTCAAGAGCCCATCGCCATTTGAAACCCTGGTCTTGTTCACTCCGTTCGTCCAACAGACCAGGAAGAATCTGCAGCGACGAATGACACCAGTGCACTGTTCAAACTCTGGTGGATGTCTCAAGGGCGATTTTGTGTCGGCAAATTGAAGGAGTAAGCTAAGTCTCCTAATGAGGCATCGCAACTTTATCCCGTTGAGGCGAAACGGGCAGAGCTACTTTTGCGGTTCTTTAACCGAAGACGGGCCTTCGGCTGTTTTCCCCAGCGTGACGAATCTCATCCGTAGGGAGCTCCAATCTGTCCAGCTCACGGGTAGACCCGTGCCGCCGGGACCGCCGGATCTGGTTATGTTGCGCCCATGGAGAAAATCCTGCAAATCTGTCAATACTTTGATGGCCTACGATGTGATTCTTACCAGCCACGTTCTTTCTTGAGTAGCGCGGTCATGGCCCTTGGGCGCCAATGTCTCTCATTATCATGGTTGTCCTTCGTCCCCAGTCAGAAGCCATTCGATCGACTTACCGTATTGCTTGGCAATTCGATAGAGCACAGCTGCTCCCGGTTCCTTCTTGCCCCTCTCGATCGCAGACAAATGGCTCTGGGCGACCCCAACAGCGCAGGCCATCTCAGCCTGATTAGTGTCAAAACCGCGCAGCTCGCGAATCCTTCGCCCAACAGCCTTCCAGTTGATTGACAAGTCGGGATTTGGGGCAGCGGTTGACATTATATCTCCATAGCTCTATAATAGAGCTCTAGGATTAGAAGAGGTTTCTTTCTGCTATATCGTACTTCAAATCAACATGAGAACTGAGGTGCAGAAAGCCCCCCGGAAAATGACACTTGTACCAAGGGGACGCCGAACAGAATACGGGTTGAACAAGCGTCGTCAACGAATCTGGCGATGAGCACAAGGATTACTGTGCTTCCCGAATACACACTGGGCACGGCATAGCCGTACTTGAAAGAGATTGGGCATCGATCTCCGATGCAGCGACAACATTGTGCAAGAAAGTCAGTTATGCCGAATGGATGGGCGTGCAACGACATTAGCACGGACGACAGCTTCACCTATTCCGCCAACGTTCAGCAGGCCTGCTGGAACCAGGCAATCAGCAACATTGTATTTCCCGAGCCAGGGCTACTGCGCTCCCGCAAAGTGGTATCGCGGTCGCGGGCACGTCCTACAGGCAAGTATCCATCCTGGAAGATGAGGCGGATGGTTCAGTGGGAGTCCGAAAACGAACTCAATGCCTTCCGCCTCCTTGACTGCGATCCGGATGTGACGAGCTTTCATGAGCAGCCATGCGAGGTCAAGTACGTTCTCGACGGGCAGGCCAGGAGCCATTATCCAGACATCCTTGTTGAGAAGAATGGTCGAAAGGAGCTGTGGGAGGTCAAGCCTGAATCCCAAGCGCAAGAGCCGGAAGTCGTTACAAGGACCACTCTGCTTATCCAGGGACTTCCATTATGGGGATACACCTACCGGGTTGTCCTGGCCAAGGATCTCGCCGTGCAACCGCGGCAAAGCAACGCATGCCTCCTTGTTTGTTTCGGCCGGCGCGCCGTCACTGACTGTGAGCAAGAGTTCATCAGGCGGGCTCTCACTCTCCGTGGTTCACTGCTCTGGTCGGATGCCTGCCGCGGGGAATACGGCCCGCGCGGCCGCGAGATTCTTTGCAGCCTCGTTCTCAGGGGCTTACTGACCATCGATTTGAACTTGCCGATCTCACCCGGCACCCGCTTTGTTGCCTGGAAGGAGGACATCTAACGTGGGAACCTCATGCCTGGAGCAAAACGCAATTGTGGAGATTGACGGGAAGGAGCATCGCCTTCACCGCAAGATCACCGACACCTGTTGGCAGTTGGAGGAACTAAGAACGGGCTTGCTTGTTTCTAAAGAGCACAATGAACTGCTTCGGATGGTAGCAAAGCAGCAATTGACTTTTCCCGGCAGCATCCCAGCGAGCAAAAGCTGCGTGGACAATTCGCAAATCCCCGAGATTGCGAAACTGCGACGGACCTACGTCCTTGGAGTTCTAGATGCCCCCAATTCTCGCAAGCAAATGGAACAGGCGATCTGCGATGTCTGGAAAAGGGTGAAGCAGCCAACGAAACCTCCTGGCTGGGTTAGTGTGTACCGCTGGAAGACTCGCTTCCTCCAGTCGAAGAGCGACATCCGCGCCCTCGTTGACAATGCGTGCAGCAAGGGCAACAGAACAAGCCGCTACACCTCGGTTGTCACGAGCCTCTGCCAGGAGGCCATCTTGGCCAAGTATCTGAAACGGGAGCGCAACACCATTCAGGAGACCTTTGAGGACGCATCACTAAGGGTCATGAAAGAAAATGAACTCCGTCCGGAACCCGACAAATTGCCTATGCCGACACGGCGACTCATTTCTCGCCTGATCGCGGACATTCCTGAGTTTGAAAAGTATTCGGCTCGCTACGGCCATGACGCGGCTCTCAAAAAGTTCCGCTTCGTAAAGGGCCATCGTGTCACTTCCGCACCGCTTGAGCGGGCAGAGATTGACCACACTCACCTCGATCTCTTCGTGGTAGACGACAGAACCTCCCTGCCCTTGGGCAGGCCGTACGTCACGGCCTGCATCGACAGCTACACCCGGTGCATTTTGGGCATATACGTAGGATTCAATCCGCCGAGCTACCAGTCTGTTGCCGCCTGCTTGAAGGACTGCTTTCTGCCGAAAGTCAATCTCAAAGAGGAATACCCCGAGATCGTCAATGAATGGGCCGCGCACGGCGTAATGCGCCAACTCGTGGTTGACGGGGGTCAAGAGTTCTACAGCAAGAGTCTGGAGCAGGTCTGCCTTTCGTTAGGCATAGAGTGGTGCGCCGCGCCGCGCCGCGAGCCGTGGTTCAAGGGAAAAATTGAACGCTTCTTCGGGACCTTTAACAGGGGCGTTGCTCACGGAGTCCCTGGCACTGCATTCAGCAATATCTTCGAAAAAGACGACTACGATCCGTCAAAGCATGCGGTCGTAAAGTTCTCAACGCTGAAGTGGATCGTCCGGAAATGGATTGCGGATGTTTACCATCAGGAAACTCATCGGTCACTGCAGACTACGCCCGCCAAGATGTGGGCATCGAGCATCAGACCCGAGGATATCCGCCTGCCAGATGAGTCTACGCAGCTTGATGCCATCATGGGCCGCGTATACCGGCGCATGCTGACCCACAAAGGAATTGAATTCGAGGGCCTGTTCTATAGTTCGTCCGAAGTGAACGACTTGCGGGTCAAGGGTGGCTCGAACCTGGAGGTGGAGATTCGCGTCGATGAAAGCGACATCGGTTCAATATTCGTCGTGTGTCCGAAGACTAACAGCACCTATCGTACCCCGGCGCGCAACATTGAGTATGCAAATGGCATCAGCTTATGGCAGCACTCGATCTTCAAGAAGTGGCAAAGAGAAAGGGATCCAATAAACCAGAACCCGTACGGCTGGCTAAAGGCACAGGAAGAAATACAGCACAGGATTGAAGAGGATCTCAACCTGAAGCGGCGCAGGACGAGGATGCGCGTTGCGCGGTTCAAAGAAGCTTCTGCGAAAGCTCCTACCCAAATAGGCACCCACCAGGCGACATTGATCCGGCCCGAGGCTCCACTTCATGCCTCTCCGGGAAGTTTGACAGCAGAGAGCGGCGACCTTGAAGCCGCTCCGATAGGGGACTTGAAGTATCAGTCTGTAGAAAACATCGAAGACGATGGGCTGAATTTCGCGGCCATTTACAAGAAAGGATACGGAGATGAATAAGCCTCTGACGGTCATCGAACGGATCGTGATTCCACATACGGCTTTTGCGGATGCTCAGCGACAGATCGAGCAGTGCTTCACTTTTTCAGCCGGCCAGGGAGCACAAGGTCTCGCGATCGTCGGAGAATCCGGCACTGGCAAAACCAGCCTCTTGGAGAGTTTCGAATCGAAACATGAGCCAATTCGCCGGGACGACGGAATGGATGTTCCAGTCTTGCGCGCAACGGTACCAAGTGGGCCAACTGTAAAGAGCTTGGCGGGAAAACTGCTTGAGGCCCTCGGAGCACCCGATCCCGAGCGGGGAACGGAAAATGAAAAGTCCAGGCGGCTCCGGGTATTGATGAAGAAGTCGGGAACTCGGATGGTCATGATCGATGAGTTCCAGCACTTCTATGACCGAGGCAAGCGGCAAATCATGCATAACGTCGCTGATTGGCTCAAAGTCCTGATCGATGATACCGGTACAACGCTCGTCGTAGCCGGACTCCGTTCTTGCAGAAATGTGATTGACGGGAACGAGCAATTGGCAAGGCGATTCCTCGCCCCGATTCAATTACCAAGATTCTCGTGGACCGATGTTGGCCAGCGCAGCCAGTTCATTTGCATCTTGAAAGCGTTTCATCACGAGATTGCCAAACAAATCGAGGTTCCTGCACTTCATTCGGAACAAATGGCCTTCCGATTTTACTGCTCCACTGGGGGATTGATTGGTTATTTGGCCAACCTGTTGAAACAGACTCTGCGGAATGCGGATGTTGAAGGAAGAAAGGTAATTCGACTCGACGATCTCGCTGCGGCACATATTGAATCAGTCTGGTCGAGTGAGTACATCTCTGCTCTGCCTAATCCGTTTGAACGCAGCTTTCGACTCGTGGAATCCGTTGATTTGTTAGAGCGGGTAGGCAAGATAGGTGCACTCGCCGAGACGGCGCCAGTGTATTTGCCACGTTCGGTGAGAGGGCGGGTGCGCGAATCGATTGATTCTCTGTTGGTGCGCTCATGAGCATACCACTGTTGGTTCGGCACCCTCCGCCATATCCGACGGAGAGTCTCGTTGGATACGTACTTCGGCTGGCCGAGGAAAATGGCTACACCTCGCCATGGAGTGTGTACAGTCTGGCCGACCTGAAGCAGAACGAGATCCGGACAAGCGGCTTCAAATTGGATAAGGCGTCGCGTCAGAATAAGTTG
>PLXP01000131.1 GCA_003151435.1 Acidobacteriaceae bacterium | reverse complement strand
GTTAGGCGTTTCCCATGGACTTATCTCGAGTTAGGTCGCTACTGGCCCCGTCTTTCGCCGCTTTGCTTGTTTTGCTGACGCTGTGTATCTTCGCGGTTCAATCCCCGCCGTCAATGGGGAACAAAATCCTACTTCTAAGGCTGCACCACCATAAAGATCAGTTCACCTGCGATGGACGATGGGAGTTCGTCCAGCTTTTGGCGGATGGCACAACGAAGATCAACGAAGAGCAAGTTCGCGAAGAAGATTTGGCATTGCTGGTGAACAGCATCATGGAATCGCGAGCAGAGCGGGTTGTCTATGTGGTCCCGTCTCCTGGAATCCCTTATTCGCGCTTCGTGGAGACTCTAAGCACTTTAAGAAAGACGGTACCTGATCTGCATATCGGTGTGCTCTCTGGAGAGGTACGTGATGCCTACATGAAGCCTAGTCTCCATCGGCTTTATCTACCTTGTGACATTGACTGGCCAGCCAAAGAGTTCTGACGGGGGCGAGTCGTGGACAAACCGGAAGTAACAGTTTTTCCGGGCGTCTTTCAGCTGTCTGGCAGTTGCGAAATGCAACCGCAGATCCTTCGACTTCGCTGCGCTACGCTCAGGATGACACGGTCTGAATACGGTGTCGTAGAGTGCGAGCTTCTGGCATTGTGAGCTCATCGCGGACAAACGGTAATAATTCTTCCGGGTGTCTTTCAGGTGTCTGGCGGTTGTGAAATGCAACCGCAGATCCTTCGACTCCGCTACGCTTCGCTCGGGATGACAAGTTCTTGGGAGAGTGGTCCTCCACTCCCAGTCCCTTAAAATGAATACCGATGACCACCTTAACCCACGCCCAGCAACTTCTCACCCTGCTCGCCCGCATCAGCTTCCGCCTCGGGCAGTTCAAACTGTCCTCGGGCGGCACCAGCGACTACTACGTCGACTGCCGCACCACCACGCTGCACGCCGAAGGCGGCCGGCTGACCGGAGAAGCGATCCTCGATCTGCTGATGGAAAACGGCATCGCAGCGGATGCCGTTGGAGGCCTGACGATGGGGGCCGATCCCATTGTCTCCAACGTGGCCACAGCGAGCGCTTGGCGTGCCGTTTCGCATCCCGGCGAGCCGCTGCTGCACGGCTTCCTAGTACGCAAAGCGGAAAAGGCACACGGCACCGGCCGCCGCATCGAAGGCTTTTGCCGCGAGGGCGCCCGCGTGGTGATTGTGGACGACGTGTGCACAACGGGCGCCTCGACCATTAACGCCATTGAAGCCGCGCGCGAGGCAGGCATGACCGTCGCCGCCGTGGTCTGCATTGTGGAGCGCGAAGAAGCCAACGGCCGCCCTGCCGTGGAAGCCGCCGCAAAAGACGCACCCTTCCTGCGGCTCTTCAGCGCCAACCAGGTACGCGCGGAACATGTGCGCCAGTTCGAGTCCCTCTCATAACCTTCGCGCCCCGCATTTCTTCCGATGGAAATGCGAAGGCCCCGGCTTGGGGGGGCCGGGGCCTTCGCAATCTTGCAGAGAGCAACTAAGATATGCCAACTTTACGTTTAATTTATGCCTAGAATCCTGTACCGGGCGCGGGAGTTGGAGCTGGAGCAGGAGCTGGAGCTGGCTGCTGCCCATTGTCGTCGCTCATGTTTGTGAGCATCCGAATTTCCACACGCCGATTCTGCTTGCGGCCTTCGGCTGTGTTGTTCGGCGCCACTTCCTTGTCCTTGCCAATTCCGATGAGGTAGAACCGATGCGCCGGAACGTCGTACTTGGCGGCCAGGTACTGCACCACCGCGTCTGCGCGGCGCTGGCTCAGTTCATAGTTGTATTGCGCTGAACCGGTCGAGTCTGTTCCGCCGGTGATTTCGAGAATGTAGCTCTTGGCCGATCCAAGCTGCCCCGCAAAACCATCCAGTTGGGCCTTGTCGTCCTTGGTCAGCGCTGCCTTGTCGAACCCGAAGGTGACGGACACGTTCCCCAACGGCTTGTAGTTGTCCAGGCCCTTCACCACGCTGTCAAGCGAATCGGCGCGATGCACCGCATCGGTAGCCGACGTCTGGGCATCGCCAGCCGATTTGCCGGCGACCTGCGCGTTTTGTGTGGCAGAGTCTGCGGCACCCTGCGCTTGCGTGACGCCTGCTTTTGCCCGGTCATCCACATCGTGGATCTGCCGGTTGTTGGTTGCAGTTTTGTCTTCCAGTTGATTGGTGTGGTCCACCAAGGGCGCGGTCTGGTTGCGCACGTAGTTCTTGGTTGCGCAACCGGTCACTCCCGCCAAAGCCACAGTCGCCACGCATAAGCCAATTCGAGATATCATCATTTGTTTCTTTCCTCCCACCACCGGTGCCTGTCCCTTAGCCCTGACCAAACGCCTGGCGGCGATGTCTTGCCACTTACTTCGATGCAAGCTGGAGGCCAAACGAAAAAATGAACTTAGATTACTGTCGATAAAGGGGTTACGCCGAAAACATCCGGGCAGGCTGCTCCCCGGAACCGTGTAAAGATTACCTTTTGGGGAAGGAATGCCAAGATTCGGCGCGCGCTGCGCCCTCCAAGCCGGCCCGCTAATCTAAATAGTGGAGCAGCACAAACTCCGCATGGACCTCTACACGAAAATCCGCACGCTCCCCACGCAGCCCGGCGTCTACCTCTACAAAAATGCCGAGGGCGAAGTGATCTACGTGGGCAAGGCCAAGAACCTGCGCTCGCGGGTGAGGTCGTATCTGCTTGAGGCGTCGCAGGCCAACGCCAAAACCGGCTCGCTGATGCGCGAAGCGGTGGACCTCGACTACATCCTGGTGGCCAACGAGCATGAGGCCCTGGCGCTCGAAAACAATCTCATCAAGCAGCGCAAGCCGCGCTTCAACATTCTGCTGCGCGACGACAAGACCTACCCTTATGTGAAGCTGACCCTCGGCGACCGGTTCCCCAAGGTGTTCGTCACGCGCCGCCTGCGCAAGGACGGCTCGGCCTACTTCGGCCCTTACTTCCCCGGCAATCTCGCTTACCGCGTGGTCGAGTTGATCCATCGCAGCTTTCTGCTGCCGAGTTGCAAGGTCGACCTCGGCCGCTATCATCCGCGCGCCTGCCTGCAGTACTACATTCACCGCTGCCTAGGCCCGTGTGTTGAGGGGCTCACCACTCCCGAAGCGTACAAAGACACAGTCCGCGACGCGCAGCTTTTTCTTGAAGGCCGCCATGCTGAGTTGGAACGCACGCTCACGCAGCGCATGATGGCCGCCGCGGCCGCCGAGCAGTTCGAGGCCGCCGCACGCCTGCGCGATCAGCTCACCACCGTGCATCAGCTGCAGGAGAAACAGCGTATCGCCACCGTGGAGCAGGACGACGACGCCGACGTCTTCGGCTACCACTTCGAAGACGGTAACCTGGCCGTGAATCTCTTCCACATGCGCAACGGAAAAATCGTCGATCGGCGCGAGTTCTTCTGGGAAGATTTGCCGGATTTGCTGGAGAGCATCGCTGGCGAATCCGTGGACTTACCTCAAGAAGCGAGTGCCCCACATCTCGATTCTGAGACTGGGGAATCGACACAGCCGGAAATGCCCTTCCACGCCGGGCAGATTTTCTCGGCCCTTCTGAAACAGCTCTACATTGACCAGCCCTATGTCCCGCGCAGCATCCTCATCCCCGTCGACTTCGACGACCGCGAGACCCTGGCCGCGCTGCTCAGCGAACACACCGGTCACCGCATCGAACTGGCCGTCCCGCAGCGCGGAGAAAAGCGTTCTCTCGTCGATCTCGCCGGCCAGAACGCGAAGCAGTCGTACACGCAACGCTTCCGCGTGCTGGAGCCCTCGCGCAAGGCCATTCAGGAAGCCCTCACCGACGCCCTTATGCTGCCCGAATTGCCGCGCCGCATCGAGTGCTTCGACATCTCGCACATCCAGGGAGCGGAAACCGTGGCCTCGCTCGTGGTGTGGGAAGACGGCAAGATGAACAAGCAAGCCTATCGCAAGTTCAAGGTGATGACCGTGCTCGGCGTCGACGATTTCGCCTCCATGCGCGAAGTGGTGCATCGCCGCTATCGCCGCCTGAAGGAAGAAAAACTGCCCATGCCGTCGCTGGTGCTGATCGACGGCGGCCTTGGGCAGCTTCATGCCGCCGCCGACGCGTTGGAGGAGTTAGGCTTCACGTCGCAGCCTCTGGCTTCGATTGCGAAAAAGGAAGAAGTCATCTACCTCTACGGCAACGAAGAAGAGCCAGTCGTCCTCGACCGCCGTTCGCCGGTACTGCATCTTATCCAGCTCATCCGCGATGAGAGCCATCGCTTCGCCGTGGGCTATCATCGCCAGCGCCGCGCCATGCGCGACCGCGACTCCGAGTTGCTGAATATTCCCGGCGTCGGCGCCCTCACNNCACGAGGCGCAGCCGGTGAATTGACATCCTCTGGCCCACACCAGAAATCAGTCCGTATAATGGGCGCACATGCTCGTCCATGTGGAATTCACTCTTAAGTTCAATGACTATCTTGACGCTCAACGGCTTCATGCCAGGCGCGGCTGGTGGCCGCGATTCGACCAGTTCATGGGACGCATGGGCTTCCCGTTCTGGGGCGTTCTGCTTTTGATCTTTGCGTACATAATCCACGGACCTGGCGTCTCATGGCTTCCTGTCCTCTTCATGTCTGCCTGCGCCGTCTTTCTCCTCCTGTATCCGTTCTATATTCGCTTCAAGCTCAAGCGATGCTACACGCGCACCCGCATGGATACCGGCGATTGCACCATTGAATTCGGCGAAGCCTGCATTCGCACCGAGGGATCGGGCACGAAAGGCGAAATCAACTGGTCCACGGTACGGTCATTCTCGGAAAACGACAAGGTCTTCCTTCTCTATCTGGCTCCCGCTAAGTTCATCGTGATTCCGAAGCGTGCGTGCACCGAAAGTGAGTTAGCTGAACTTCGAGCGCAGTTTCAAACCAACGTCAAGCCCGCGTCCGCATGATGAATGTGTGCTTGCCGGTGCCCCATCCTTGACACAGTCTCATCGTGTCAAGGGTGGGAGACCACGAATCTCAATAGTCCGTCGTCTGTGGCAACAAGTGAATCGTCAAAGCCAAAGCCTTGGCAAAGGAGGCCGCGCATGGTTCTTGAGACAACGCTGTGGGATCCATCCGAGTATCTCGACAGCCCCAAGGCCATCGCTGCCGCACTCGACGACATTGCCCGCGCGATGGGAATCAACGAACTCACGGGCGATACCGATACGTCTATCTAGTGTCCTGTCTCTGAAGTTCGCGGCATATTTGTGCCGTTTGAACCGCAGATCCTTCGACTCCGTTGGGCGCAAAAAACGCGCCCAACTCCGCTCAGGATGACATTCGTTTTTGGTACGGACTTCTGAGACACCAAACTGGCGGCGTGGTACCGATTCGAGCTCTCGCTTTGACGGGGAAAAACTCTTCCCCGATCCAATAAATTGCATATACAATAAGGCGTCGCAATCACGTACGATCCCGTCAAGAACGAGCGCAATATCCGTCTGCGGGGGCTTTCATTCGAACGGGCTGAAGATTTTGATTTCTCAACTGCGGTGTTCAACACGGAAGTCCGTTGTGGAGAGATACGACGCGTTTCAGTCGGATACCTGGACAAACGACTGCACCTTCTCTGCTACATCCCAACCCCTGACGGCATCCGTGTCATCAGTTTTCGAAAGGTCAACAAGAGGGAGGCAAAGCGATATGGCAAACCGCAAACCCAACCGTAAACGGCTGACAAATTCAGACGGAGAAGTCAGAGAACTGACAGCGCGGGACGCCGTAGAAGCTGTGCCCTTTTCTGCGCTTCCGGAAGCTGAGCGGAAGTTGCTTTTATCCATTCGCAAACGCGGGCCGCCGAAGAAGCCCAAGAAAGTTCCCATCTCCATCCGCCTTTCCCCCGATGTAGCGGAAGGCCTGCGTGCCACCGGCGATGGATGGCAAAGACGCGCGGACGAAGTTCTCCGATCATGGCTGGCCAATCCGCGCCGGAGAGCGAGCGGAGAGTAACCCGCACGAAGCCTCTCTCGCTCCCCGCGCCGAAGGCAGTTAGCCCCACCGCAGGGGTCGTGCTACCCCTCACTTCAACGCATGAGCCAGACCCTTCCCGCGCAATCTCAGCAAGCCCCACCCGACCTGCCCCGCGTGCTGGGCGCGAGCCAGGCCACGGCCATCGTGGTCGGCACCATCATCGGCAGCGGCATCTTCCTCGTCCCGCGCGAAATGATGCAGGACGTCGGCTCGTCCTCGCTGGTCTATCTTGCGTGGATCGTGGGCGGGCTGCTCTCGCTCTTCGGGGCGATGACGTATGCCGAACTCGGCGCCATGCTGCCCTATGCCGGCGGCGAATACGTCTACCTGCGCGGCGCATACGGCGACACGCCCGCCTTCCTCTATATGTGGACGTGGTTCGCCGTTGCCAAGCCGGCCTCCATCGCCGCCGTCACCATCGGCCTGGCCCGCACATTGGAGTTCTTCCCTGCATTCCGCGGTCTCGCCGCGCACGTCCCCGGCCTGCCGCTGCTGTGGTCGCAGGTGTTCGCCATCGCCGTCACATGGCTCATCACCGGCCTCAACTATCTCGGCATCAAAAAGGCCGGCGATTTCCAACTCGTCTTCACCGTGCTCAAGGGAATCCTGATCCTCATCGTCGCCGCGTTCTGCTTCGCGTCGGCCACGGGATCGTGGGCCAACTTCTCCACGGCTGTCCCTCGCACGCAAGGCGTCTTCACAGGATTCATGGCCGCGCTCATTGCCACGCTGTGGGCCTACGATGGCTGGAACGACCTGACCATGGTGGCAGGCGAAGTGCGCCGTCCCGAACGCAGCCTGCCCATCGCATTGATCGGCGGCCTGTTCATCGTCGGCGTGCTCTTCATGGCCACCAACGCGGCCATCCAATACATTTTGCCCGCCGCGCAGATTGCCGCCAGCGAACGCCCCGCCGTGGCCGCGCTCACCATCGTCGCAGGCCCTAACGGAGCCGGCTTTGTGGCCGCCGCCATGGCCCTCAGCATCTTCGTCACGCTCAACGGAACCGTCATGTCCGGCGCGCGCATCCCCTTCGCCGCCGCGCGCGACCGGCTCTTCTTCCGCCAGTTTGCGCACATCCATCCGCGCTTCCAGTCGCCTTCCACGTCGCTGGTGGTGCAGGGGCTGCTTTCCACCGTGCTGTTGCTCTTCCTGAGCCAGTTTCAACAGCACTTTGAGCTGGCCGTCTTTGCCGAATGGCTCTTCTACATGCTCACGGCCACCACCGTGTTTGTCTATCGCAGGCGCCACCCTGAGATGCGCCGTTCCTACCGTGTGTGGGGATATCCCGTGCTGCCGGCCATCTTCGTGGTCTGCGCCGCCGCGGTGCTGGTTTCAAGCTACGCCGGCAATCTGGAAGGCTCGCTGATCGGCACGGCGCTTATCCTGCTCGGACTGCCTGTGCTCTGGTGGGTGCGCAGGCTCTATCCCGGCCCCTCCGCTCCGCCTGAAGGCACGCCGCAAATTTGAGCAGTTCGTCCGGAAGCCCGGGTGCCCCATCCTTTCGCCGGCTTCGTTGTCGCGGAAGGATGGCGACGCAGCGAGGAAATGGAAGGTGCGCTTCTGTGAATCCCACCCTTGAAAATCCAAGGGTGGGGCACCCAATCTTGTGGTAGATTCGACAAAAAGCCGGAAGGGTGGGGCACCCAAATTTGTGGTAGATCCGACAAAAAGCCGGAAGGGTGGGGCACCGAAATTTGTGGTAGATCCGGCAAAAAGCCGGAAGGGTGGGCCACCCGCCCGGCTTCATCGCAAGAGAGTGGGAGACCACGAACCCCAGCCGTCCGGTTCTCCGGTCAGTCTTCTCCGATCCAGCGAGGAAATGGAAGGTACGCCTCTATGAATCCCACCCTTGAGAATCCAAGGGTGGGGCACCCAATCTTGTGGTAGATCCGGCAAAAAGCCGGAAGGGTGGGGCACCCAATCTTGTGGTAGATCCGGCAAAAAGCCGGAAGGGTGGGCCACCCGCCCGGCTTCATCGCAAGAGGGTGGGAGACCACGCAGTTCGTCCGCCAGCCTGGCGAGCGGCTTGCACCACTGAGGGCCACCAAGTAAACTCAACCCGAGCACTTGCCTGGCCTGATTCCCGCGTGCAATCCGCCGCTTTCCGCGAACCGCCCGCACGATCTTCCCACGGCCTTCGCGCCATCGGCGCAGCACTCCGGATACGCCTTGACGCGCCCGGCAAAACCGCTTGAAACGATCGACAGAATCGGCACGAGGTTAGTCCATTGCGAGTCGGCTTATTTACACGCGAATTTCCTCCCCAGGTCTACGGCGGAGCCGGGGTCCATGTCGATTATCTGAGCCGCGAACTGGCCCGGCAGATCGAAGTCGAAGTGCACTGCTGGGGGCCGCAGAACTCGGACGAAGGCAACCTGCACGTGCGCGGCTCGGAGCCCTGGGCCGAGATCACCAACGGCACCGAAGACAAATTCAAGGGCGCTCTCGAGGCCTTCAGCCTGAACCTCACGCAGGTCAAGGCGCTGGAAGGAATCGACATTGTGCACACGCACACGTGGTATGTGTCGATGGCCGGATATCTCGCCAAGAAACTCTACGGCGTGCCCTTCGTGATGACCACCCACTCGCTGGAGCCGCTGCGCGCGTGGAAGGCCGAGCAGCTCGGCAGCGGCTATGCCATGAGCTCGTGGATGGAGCGCACGGCGATTCTGGATGCGGACGCGATCGTCGCCGTGTCGAAGGGCACCAAGGCCGACATTTTGCGCGCCTATCCCGACGTCGATCCGGCGCGCATCCACGTCATCTACAACGGCATCGACCTGGCCGAATACCAGAAGACCGCCGACACCTCGGCCCTGGTCGAATACGGGGTCGACCCGGCTGTGCCTTATGTTCTGTTTGTCGGCCGCATCACGCGCCAGAAAGGCGTCACGCATCTGGTGGACGCCATCAGCTACCTGCCGCCGGAGACGCAGGTGGTGCTGTGCGCCGGTGCGCCGGATACGCCGGAGATTGCCGACGAGCTGCGCACCAAGGTTGAAGAGGCGCGCCGCAACCATCCCCGCATTGTGTGGATTGAAAAGATGGTCACCAAGCAGGAGGCCATCCAGCTCTACAGCAACTGCCGGGTGTTTTGCTGCCCATCGGTGTACGAGCCGTTCGGCATCATCAATCTTGAAGCCATGGCCTGCCGCGCGCCCGTTGTGGCCAGCGCCACCGGAGGCATCAAGGAAGTTGTGGTGGATGGCGAGACGGGCTACCTGGTGCCCTTCGAGCAGGACCCCGTCACCAGCTTCCCGCTGCATCCTGAAATCTTCGCGCGCGATCTCGCGGTGCGCATTCAGCACCTGCTGAAGGACGCTGAGAAGTGCCGGCGCTTTGGCGATGCGGGCCGTCGCCGGGTTGAAAACATCTTCAGCTGGACCGCCATCGCCCACCAGACCATCGAGCTTTACCAGCGCCTGATTGAAAAACACAAGGCAGGCGCGCAACACGAACCAACCGTGTCAAACGAGAGAAAACAGCACGCCCATGAATGACATGCAGCCGGATGGACGCAAGCGAGTCGTCATTGAAGGAATCTCCCCTGAAGTCGACTGCGGACGATTTCCCGCCAAGCGCACCGTGGGCGACCTTGTTCACGTAGAGGCAGACGTTTTTACAGATGGCCACGACGCCATCGCCGCCAGCGTGCTCACGCATCGCGAAGACTCCGGCCAGTGGATCGAGATCCCCATGCGCCCGCTGGTCAACGACCGGTGGACGGCTTCATTCCGCGTGGGCCAGATTGGCCGCTACGGGTTCAAGGTGCAGGGCTGGGTCGATCATTTTGAAACCTGGCGGCGCGACCTGCTGAAACGCATCGCCGCTGAAACCGACGCGCCGGTCGACTACCTCATCGGAGCCGATCTTGTGACCGCGGCCGCCGCCCGCGCAACCGGAGCAGATGCGGCCTGGCTGCTGAAGCGCGCCGGCCTGCTGCGATCCGGCGACGAGCCCGCGGATCTTCGCCTGCATGCGACCGACGACAAACTCCACGAGCTTGCGGTGCGCTATCCCGACAAGCGCTTCGCCACCGATTCGGACCGCGAACTCACCATCGTTGTCGACCCGGTGCGCGCCAGCTTCAGTTCCTGGTACGAGTTCTTTCCGCGCTCCGCCGCCGCGCAGCCCAAGGCTCACGGCACATTCGCCGATTGCGAAAAACATTTGCCCTACGTTGCCGAGATGGGCTTCAACGTCGTGTATCTGCCGCCCATTCACCCCATCGGCCGCACCTTCCGCAAAGGCCCCAACAACAATCCCGAGTCGAAGCCCGGCGACAACGGCAGCCCGTGGGCCATCGGTTCGGCGGACGGTGGACACAAGGCGATCCTTCCCGAGCTTGGCACCGCGGAGGACTTCCGCCGCTTCGTCGCCAAGGCCGAAGAGCTTGGCCTCTCCGTCGCACTCGATATCGCTTTCCAGGTGGCTCCCGATCACCCCTACGTCAGCGAGCATGAGAACTGGTTCCGCAAACGTCCCGATGGAACCATTCAGTACGCCGAGAATCCACCCAAGAAATATCAGGATATCTACCCTTTCGATTTTGAGAGCGATGACTGGGCGGCCATGTGGCAGGAATTGAAGAGCGTCTTCCTGTACTGGGCCGGCATGGGTGTCACCATCTTCCGCGTCGACAACCCGCACACCAAGGCGTTTCCCTTCTGGGAGTGGGCGATTGCCGAGATCAAGCGCGACCACCCGGAGGCTCTGTTTCTGGCCGAGGCCTTTACGCGGCCCAAGATCATGTACCGACTGGCCAAGCTGGGCTTCAGCCAGTCGTACACCTACTTTCCGTGGCGCAACGCCAAGGCGGAGATCACCGCCTACCTGACCGAACTTTCGCAGACGCCGGTGCGCGAATTCTTCCGCCCCAGCCAGTGGCCCAACACGCCCGACATTCTCACCGAGTTTCTGCAGATGGGCGGCCGCGCGGGCTTTGTGATTCGCCTGCTGCTGGCGGCCACGCTGGGCGCCAACTACGGCGTGTACGGCCCCGCGTTCGAGCTGTTGGAAAATCGCCCCATGCGACACGGCAGCGAGGAATATCTCGACTCGGAGAAGTACGAGATTCGACAGTGGGATCTCGAGCGGGCCGACAGCCTGCGGCCTCTCATCGCGCGCGTCAACCAGATCCGCAACACCAATGCGGCTCTGCAGAGCGACTGGTCGCTGCGCTTTTACTCGACGGACAACGATCAGCTCATCTGCTATAGCAAGGAGTCGGAGGACCGCGCAAATCTGCTGCTGATGGTGGTCAATCTCGACCCGCATCACACGCAGAGCGGATTTGTCACGCTGCCCCTCGGCGACCTTGAAATTCCGTTGGACCGCGCCTATGAGGCGGAAGACCTGCTGACCGGCGAACGCTACCTCTGGCACGGCCCGCGCAACTACGTGGAGTTGAACCCCACACGCCAGTCGGGCCACATTCTCAAGCTGCATCGCAGAATGAAGATCGAAACGGATTTCGAATACTTTCTGTGAAGGCACACGAAGATTTTGCGACGCTTGCGGCACGGCTAAAGCCGCGCCCTTTCAAAACATAGACGAGCCATGTTTGTGGTCTCCCACCCTTGCCACAGAAGACGTGGCAAGGATGGGGCACCCGGCAGATTGGTGTGAGAAAAGCCGCGCGCTGTCAAAAACGCGATCAATTTTGAGTTTTTTCGCAGGCTGTTTAGCCCTGCTGATTTAGGTCAGCAAATGTACGGGCTGAAGCCCAGACCGACCAGTTCGACCGCGTCGACTAACATCGAACAAGACCATGCCCGCCAAACCCAAGCTCGGCCAGAACTTTCTCAACGACACGCAAGCCATCCAGCGCATCGCCACCGCCATGGGAGACATCTCCGGCCAGACCGTGGTCGAAATCGGTCCCGGACAGGGCGCGATTACACATGCACTGGTTGCCCGGGCAGCACATGTGCTGGCCATCGAGCTCGACGCCCACCTCTCCATCTCGCTACGCGCACATTTCCCGCCCGATCGCGTCACCGTGCTGGAACAGGACGTGCTGCACTTCGACTTTGCGGCAGCCTGCGCCGCGGCCGGCCGGCGTCTCCCTGTCACGGGCAATCTGCCCTACTACATCACGTCGCCCATCCTGCTGAAACTGGCCGCCAGCCACGCCTCGCTCGACCGCGCAGTGCTGATGGTGCAGCGGGAGGTGGCTGATCGCCTGGTCGCCACTCCCAACTCGCGCGACTACGGCCTGCTCTCGGTGACAGTGCAAATGTACGGGCCGATCCAGCAGCTTTTCACACTGCCGCCCAGCGCCTTCTCTCCTCCNNGCCGCCGGCTACACACCGGCCAGCCTGCACGCCGCGATGGCGAAGGCCTCCATTGAGCCCCTGGCGCGCGCCGAGGCATTGCCGGTGGAAACTCTTGCCAATCTCTGGAAGGCTCTGAACGCAGAAGAGGCCGCCTCGACAAACGAAGCGGCCCCTCAATCGAGCAATGATCAGTAGTGCGGATTAGTGGTGCGGGCTGCTGGGGGCACTGGGAGCGCTTGGAGCACTAGGAGCGCTGCTGCGCGAGCCACCGCCTCCACCGCCGCCCATGGACGATCCTCCACCGCTGGAACGGGCTCCGCCACTGCTTGCGGGCACGCCGCCACCGCTGGGACGCGCTCCACTGCTACCCATTGGCCGCGAGCCTCCGTAGCTGCCGCCAGGCGCAGGCTGGCGCTGATAAGTCCCGCGGTTAGGCGCCGGAGCCGACCCGACCGGCCTTGGCGTTGCCCAATAGCCCGAACGGCCATTGGCGCCCGGATCGGTTCCCCGAACGTAACCCTGCCCGTTGCCATACCCTGCGCCCGGAACAACCGGCGCCGGATGATTGCCTGAGAACACCGGCATGTGGTTATAGCCCGGCCGGTTCGACACCGGGCGCACCGGCTCAGCCACGATTCCGCCAATCGTCACCGGGTGCAGCCTGTCCCGCACCGGGAGCATGGTACTGCCGCCCCCTGGAAGGCGCCGATTGACTGCGATCACGGGCTCAGGTCCCACGGGGCGCGCGCCGCCCATCGGCCGCGGATTTCTCGGCCTCGGCCGCACCGGGAAGCGATAACGCGGAGGAGCGTAGCCAATGTTGTAACCCCAGCCTCCGCCTCCGTAGCCGCCACCCCACCAGGGCTGGCACATTCCCCCCGGAGCCCAGCCCCAGCCGAACTCGTTGAAATAGTTCCAGGCGCCGCACTGGAAAGGCATATAGCCCCACGGATAGCCTGACGCCCACACATAGCCATAACCCGGCGACGACACCCAGTACCCCACGCCATACGGATCAAAGCCGGGGTTCGCCGCCTCGTAGGGCGACCACACATAGCCTTGGTTGGGCACGTTGTACCAGCTTCCGCTGGCATCCAGATCGCTCCACGCAGGATTGTTGCCGCCCAGGCTTTTGCTCGCAGCCGTGCGGCTCGATGCCTGGGTCGTCAGTGCCTGGTCGCGATCCGCGTTCCACGCGTCCCACGAGTCCGGCTCGATTGACTCCGCCAGCTTGTATTGGGAGGGATCCATCGCGTTCAATGCCACGCTCTCGCCGCCATGCAGATCGAGCGCGAGCCCGTTGCCGCTCTCAAGATGCGCATTGCCAGAGAAGACCGCAACCTCGCCCGGCGCCTTGTCCATGCCGATGCGGACGACGGTGAATCCGCTGGCCGTTAGCAGAGTGTCGCCGAAGCGCACCCGCTCCCGGCCGTTGCCGTTGTCGCCCGACATCTCAAAGTAGCCCAGCCCTCTGTTCATCACCATCTCGGCATCGCTGTTCTCGCCCTGCCCGCGCAGAACTTTCAGGGTCAGCGAGCTTGAGGGAGACACGCGGGCCACAGCGCCGTCTTCAAACTGAATCTCAGCCCGGCCGTCTTCGCCGGTCACCACCTGCGTGCCTTCAAAAAGCGGCGTGTTGGCAACGGCTTCATCAGCCAGCACCTGGTTTCCCTGCACCAACTGCACCTTGCCGTCTACGCTGCTCAGCCGAACCGCCCTGGCTGCCGGCGCCCCGTCATCCGCCCTGAGACTCGGAGCCAGCACCGCGGCCCCAAACGCCATTGCCATCAGGACTCCGGCACCTTGCCGGAACCAGATTTTACGTGTGCGATTCATGGAGCCCCGCCTTTCTTTCCGCTCACCCCATTGACTCATGTGACTGACCCGTCTGGCCCGTGGCCCAACTGCAAATCCGAGCTACCGGCGTCGACCACCAACATCGTTTAGACACGGATGGTCTGCTAAAAGTCGCGTGCAATCTTGAAAGAATCAGTCGTCTGCCCGCGCCAGCAGTTCCTTGGCGCGCTTCCTCACCCGATCCATCACCGCGGTATCGTCTGAAACCCGCTCGAGAATGTCGCGGATGCTGCAGATTTGCTGCGCCCGCCCGTCGCCCGCGGCATCCTGGACAATCTCCATCTCCTCGTCGAGCCCCAGGCGGTCATGCTGCAGCAGCGATTCCAGCCGCGAGCCTTCGACGATGGTGGTCGCCACCGCCACCAGCGAATCTCCGAGGGCCTGGATCTCGGCGTCTTTGGAGTAGTTGAACTCGCACCCGCCCTGTCCGTCCGGCCCCGCATAACTCAGCTTCTTCAGCCCCTGAAAAGCGACTTTCAGGTGGCCCTCGCATCCCTTCGCGAAAAACCTCTGGCGCCTGGTCACCTTGAAGACATGATCCGCAAATCGCTGGCTCAACTGGACATCGCGGTCCACGTCGGGAGGCTCGATCGTCCGCGCTCCCTCCGCGGAGATCGCGGCTCCCCGCTCGGAACGGAAATGGCCGCGGCCGTCGGGGTGAATCTCCAGCGTCCAATGGGAGGGCGTAAGTCCGGGATTGGAAAAATCCACCGTAAACACCGGTAGCGGCTCTCCATAGGCAGCCATCGCCAGGACGGCCGCCGCTGCGGCCAACAGAAAACCCCTCATTGCCCCGCCCCCTGCAGCGCCAGCGTCTGTGCCGTATGGATGTGGCAAATGGCAACCGCCAGCGCATCGGCCGCGTCCGCCGGCTCCGGCAGTTCCGCCAACTCCAGCAGCCGCGCCACCATAAACTGCACCTGTTCCTTCTTCGCCAATCCGTAACCCACCACGCTCGACTTGATCTTCAACGGCGCGTATTCGGCCACCGGAAGCCCATTGCAGGCCGCCGCCAACAGCGCCACTCCGCGCACCTGTCCAAGCTTGAGCGCCGACTTGGCATTCACCGAATAGAAAACCTCTTCGATAGCGACAACATCGGGCTGCCATCGCTCCAGCTCCGTCATCAGCTCGCGGTACACCTGTTCGAGCCGCACCGGGAGCGATTTGGTCTTCGCCTGGCGAATTCCGCCCATCGCCAAGCACACCAGGCGAGGTTCCCTTGCGGTGTCGCAGGTCTCCACAACCCCGTAACCCGTGATTTCTGTGCCGCAATCGATGCCGAAAACCCGCATGGGGGCAAGTTTACCGCAGCAACGCCCGCATTGTATGTTCGCCCTTCTCAGAGGGCCGCTTTTGCGTCAACTGGACAAAAGAGTCCAGGCCCGTTCTGATTCTGTCACCAAAGTGAGATAAAACACTTTGAATCATCCAAAGGTGTGAAAGAATCAGGTATGGTGCAGTTTCCCAAAATCATTCAAGGCGGAATGGGTGTAGGCGTCTCCAACTGGCGCTTGGCCCAGGCTGTCTCCAGGCTAGGCCAGCTCGGCGTCGTTTCTGGAACGGCGCTTGACCAGGTGTTTGTGCGCCGGCTTGCCGATGGCGACAAGGGCGGCTACATGCGCCGGGGGCTGGACGCGTTCCCCTTCCCTGAAATGGCGCGCCGACTCTGGCAGGAGTACTTCGTTCCCGGCGGCAGGCCCAGCGGAACCCCGTACCCTACCACGCCCATGCACCAGCGCCGCGACCCGCGCAAGCTGATTGAGCTGTGCATGGTGGCCAACTTCGTTGAGGTGTTTCTGGCCCGCGAAGGCCACAAGAACTTCGTCGGGGTCAATTTCCTGGAAAAAGTGCAACTGCCCCACCTGGCTTCAATCTACGGCGCGATGCTCGCCGGTGTCGGGTATGTGCTGATGGGCGCGGGCATTCCGCTCCACATTCCCGGGGTACTCGACGCCTTTGCGGCCTTCCGCCCCGCCGAGTACAAGCTGGCTGTCACTGGAGCGGTGCAGGACCAGGGCGAAGACACCATGATGCGCTTCGACCCGACTGACTACGCTGAAGGTGCTCTTCCCGGGCTGCTGCGGCCAAACTTCCTGGCCATCGTCTCGTCCAACACGCTGGCCACCACCATGCTCCGCCGCGCCACCGGACCCGTGAACGGCCTGGTCATCGAAGGCGCCACCGCCGGCGGCCACAACGCGCCTCCGCGCGGCAAGCTCCAACTGAATGCGGCCGGCGAGCCGGTCTATGGCGAACGCGACCGTGTGAACATTGCAGAACTGCGCGAACTGGGCATTCCCTTCTGGCTGGCAGGCGGCTTCGGCAATGCCGAAAAACTGCGCGACGCCCTCGACCAGGGCGCGACCGGCATCCAGGTCGGCACCGCATTCGCCTTCAGCGAAGAGTCCGGCATGCGGCCCGACCTCAAGAATGAACTGCTTTCGCAAGCCGTGGCAGGCGTTGGCGAAGTGTTTACCGATCCTCTCGCCTCGCCTACCGGTTTCCCATTCAAGGTGGCCCAGCTTGAGGGCACATCTTCCGCGCTCAACGTGTACCAGGAGCGCAAGCGCGTCTGCGACCTGGGATATCTGCGCGAGCCCTACGCGGCGCCCGGCGGCAACATCGGCTATCGCTGCGCTGCGGAACCCGTCGCGAACTATCTCGCCAAGGGCGGCAAAGTGGAAGAAACGGTCGGCCGCAAGTGCCTGTGCAACGCTCTCATGGCGAACATCGGCCTGGAGCAGAATCGCAAGGATGGATCCGTAGAACCGGCCCTGGTTACGGTGGGTGACGACCTCAACACCGTCGCCCAGTTCCTGGCGCCCGGCCGCGAAAGCTACTCCGCCGCCGACGTGGTCAAGTCCCTGTTGAGGCTGGTTCCGGAAGAAGCAGCCGCCGACGCCGACTCAGCCCGCACCCTCGTCGCCGCGCACGCTTAACGCGACGCTTTGATGGGCACGGCTCCAACCGTGCCTATCCTGACTCCTCATCCGGCTCCGCCAGCAGATCACCCAACCGATCCAGCCGCTGCTCCCATACCGTGCGGTGCTCCTTTATCCAGCGCTCCAGCACCGCGAAGCCCTGGGAATGAATGCGGCAGGAGCGCACGCGTCCCACCTTCTCCGTGCGCACCAGGCCGCACTCTTCGAGAATCTGCAAGTGCTGCACCACCGCCGTTAAGGTGATCCCCAGAGGCGCGGCCAGCGCTGAGACCGACTGCGGCCTCTCGCTCAGCTTGTCCAGCATTGCCCGGCGCGTGGGGTCGCCGAGCGCGTGGAACAAGCGATCGATGTCAGCCTGGGAATCCTGCCTCAATCCAGTTCCTTCGCCAGCTTGTCCATCAGGGAGTTCCAGCCCCCCTCGCGCATTTTCGGCCCGTCGGCGCCCTCAAAGAACGCCCCCTGGTGCGTGCAGGTGAGGTGAGTTCCCTGGTCAGTCTGAACAAATTCCACGGTCACCAATGCCGCTGAAATGCGCTTCTCACCCAGGTCCATGGTTTGCGCGATCACGAGGCGCCTTTCGGGCACAATCTCGTGAAAGTGACCTTCATTGGTGATCGTCATGCCCGGGAGCGGAGAGCCTTCCTTGAACCGGTAGCGAAGCCGGTGCGACCCGCCGAGCCGGAAATCCACATTGAACTCTTCCACCTCGTGGTGGGGCCCTTCGGCAAACCAGCGGCGCATCCTGGGCGGGTCGATAAAGGCGGCGAAAACGATCTTCGGGGACTTGGGGTAGTCCCGCTCGACGACGAATGTGCTGTGAACCACCGGCTGGGTTTCGGTGGGTTGAATGACTCCCTGTGTGTGCATATGACCTCTCTCCTCGTTGCGCAGTCACTGAAGTAACAGCTTCAGTATTGATCGACACCGATAGATAGTCAAGTATAAACTTCAGTATTTTTAGAGCCGCTTATGGTTACTTCCGAGTTGTCCACCATACGTCCGGAACTGCCGACTACCACTTGTTGAGCAGTAAAATCTGTATTCCTATGCGTTACGTCTCAATCGCCGTTGTGCTCGTCGCAGGAATCCTCTCGCTCCGCATCGCCGCTGCCCAGAGTCAACCGCAGGAAAAATCCCTCGAGGAAATGACCGGCCCCGAACTGCTGAATTGTGCAGCAACAAACGGTTGCAATAACCTCGACTGGGATATTGCGAACGCCCTGAGGAAGCGTTACAACGCAAAGGCGCTAATCGCGCTCTACCCCAACCAACCAGCTCTCGTGCGCCGGGTGATCGTGTATGCCCTCTATCGCGACCGGGGGAAAGACGTCGCGACGCTGATGCGGCAAGCTGCATTCGCCGGCCTCAAGCCGGGCCTCACCACGGAAGACAACAACTACTTCCCGCTCCAGTACCTCGCGCAGCGCTGTGATCCAGACGCACTGCGCGAGCTAAATCGCCCTGACAACTTCGCGGGCAGCTACCCGGTTGCGTGCATGCAGTGGCAATATACGCTCTCCGCCTTCGGAAAGTGCGGCTACAAAGACGCCATCGCTCACCTGGCCATGTCTCTGGACGCAGCCTGCGTCAACAATATCGACGCCGCCCAACATAGCCTCCGCCAACTGATGCCCCACTCCACCTGCTGGAAAAAGGGAGACCCCAAAGACAACTTCCAGCAGGAAACAGTCTGCTACGCCAGCGGATCAAAATCGGCGGACGCGCCTCCACCGGCAAAGTGATTGCAACATAACGGGGTATCGCGCTGCGCTATGAAGATTGCCGTCAGGCGGCGGTTCGGGACCGTAAATTCTGCTTGTTGGGACCACAGCGAGCGGTCCGGCCCGCATCGCAAATGCCGCCAGACCGGATACTTGGCGTGTCACCGCCGACTCGGAAGTAACGCGGGTTGGCAATAGATAAGCGGATGCTGGTCGGGGCGAGTGGGACGGGAGAATCCCCAACCGCAGGCCCTTCACTCCATCCGCCGCGGCGGATTTCACGCAGGTTGACATCGTATTTCTGGAACCTGCTTTTGGGAGATCACTTCGGAGCGGTCCGGCACACGCTTTCCGTCCGCCGCAGCGGATCTCTGGTGAAAGGGTGGAGAGTTACGCCGCAGCTAGCTCTTCGGCACCGGCGCAGCCCCCGGCCCACCTTCCCGGAACACCCGCGGAACCCGCGCCTCCACTGGCGGCAGCGCAGGAAACGCCGCGTGCGGTTCGGTCTGGTACCAGTAGGCCGTCGAGTAGAAGTTGTCGGAGCGGTGGTTGGCGTGCCCGTGTTCCATGGTCACGCGAATCGATTTCTCAAACGTGATGGGGCTCTCCGTGTGCCAGCGGTAGAGGCAGTAGCGCCCGCCGATCCGCTCGGCATCCACAATGCAGGGCGCGCCGTTGTGCATGTACGCGAACGGCTGACCGTTAAAGTCCCACGCCCCGTTGTAGTAGTCCTCGGTCCCGGTTCCGTTGATGGTGGGCAAGGCGTCTCCATCGATGAAGATCATGTCGTCGCCCTCGCCAAACCAGCCGTCCTGGTTCTGTTCCACCGCGTGCGTCACGCCCACAAAATGCCCTCTGCCGGTAGCCTCGAGGAAGACATAATTCCCTTCCCCATTCAGGTTTTTGCGGTCTCCCACGGGATTGTCCCCGTTGTTGATCCAGTCATCGCTCCAGCCTTTGCAGGGCGCGGCCTGGCGGTACTGCGCGTGAAAGCGGCCCACGTCGACCGGCAGGCTGGGAAGGGTCACGTAGTCCACGGCAAAGTACAGGTTGTCGGTCTTCACCGGGCCCTCGTTGGTCAGCGTCAGCCGGGCCGCGGTGGCGAACGGCATGTCGAAGT
>PLXP01000203.1 GCA_003151435.1 Acidobacteriaceae bacterium | reverse complement strand
CATACGTTTTGCGCAGGCAAGGTCATTAGTGGGACGGCGTGTGAATGGAATAAGCAACTTGGAAGATGAGGCTTTCAGTCGAAGGGATGGAAGTGGAGCATCGCAGAAAGTTGTTTGCTTTCATTGTTTTGACCCGCTTACTGTCCTCTATTGTCCGAAGTCTGACCCTACCTCGGAAAGGGCGACTGAACCCCGCTGAAGACCCAAATCGATCTTTCGTTTCCCTTTCCGATCAAGTGTAATCGGCCAGAAGAATTTCCAAATCTAGCACTCCTGGGCGAGTGCAGCTGAGGCCTATTCTGAGTTCCGGGCGTGTCGTGGCCAAAAAAGAAATTACTGTTTGGTAAACATCGCGAGGATGGCAGAATTCGATTGCATCCAGTGGCAGCTTAAGAGTGTGCCGAAGACGGCGCCCGTGGCAGCATTCCGTTGTATCCAGCAATGATCCACTGCCGGACGCGACTCCATGTCAGGTTTAAGGCCGGGGAGCGGCCCCCGCGATCAATGATATTTGCGCAGAACGCCCAGCACGCGGCCCTGGATGGCCACCTGCGCGGCGGGAACATAGATGGGTTCCATGTAACAAAGGCTCTTAAGAATCAATGGGTTACAGATTCAAAACGATTTAGACATTGGGTAGGATTGATGAAATTGCTGAAAAGGCGAATCGGTTCAGCAATTCTTCAGCAAAATGCTTGGGCTTCACGAGCCGGTGTTCAGAGCCGGGCAGGGTAGCAATCACTCCGGCCGGTACCGCATGAAGATCCGGAAGAACTCTCGCCAACCCAAGCAGAAAAGCCCGGATTGCTCCGGGCTCACTGTGAGTGGCTTAGGCTGCCGTGCGATTGTCCGGCCGAAGTTCCTGCCTCCAATCGTCCTTCAACTTGCGAACGCCTTGAGCATCGGTACTCCCTTGCGGGATTTCTATCACGGTGCAGTCAGTGCTTGGCAAGATACTGCGGTCATTCCACAGCTTGCCAAGCAGCCAACAGCCTCGTTCCCTGTTGCTCATGTGTTTCCACCTGGAAAGAAGTTTCTCTGACCAGATGCTGTTCTCACCGAACTCCTCATCCAGGCCGTCTAGTCAATAACCGCTCGACATAAAGTCGAGCGATTCTTGGAACATGTCCCGGATGAATGCCGGAGCCCTATTACTCGGTGGTTGTGATGCTCTCATTGGTTTTCTCCGTAAGGAAATTACCACTGAGTTGATAGAGAGTGTCTGTTTTCGAGGCTGTCTCGCTGGACACACCCCACCACTTCCAGTCGCCACGTACTTCCGTGGCTGCCGCGTCTCGCCAAGCCGCTATCGTCGACAGTGGTTAGGGCGATTGTACCCCAGGGCGTCTTAATTCAGATTACTCAGAGGTTGGCAAGGCTCCCTAAGTAAGCCTGAAAGCAAAATACCCCACTGAGACGATCCGGTAGGGTATTCATCAAATTCCCGATTCCAGTGCCTCTCCCCCTCCAAACAAGCCCATACGATGCCGCAGGTGCGATCGCCACACCCCCGGTGACCACGTGGTGCTATGCTCCAGGGCATGAGCGCTAACCCGTGGGACACACCAGAGCTAATCGCGTTTCGGGAGGCAGCCCGCGCCTGCTATCGCGCGGGTGAATGCTATCGTGAACTGAAAGATATCCTGGCGACCGAGGATGAGCTTGTACCCCCCGATCAACGGAGGATCGATCCAGAGGACGTATTCCCCGGACGTTTACGCCAGCGGGAATAACCCTACAAACGCGAATACCCCCACCAGCGTGGTTGCACTGGTGGGGGTATCCAAGCCGCCGCAGTCATCTGCCGGAGTGCGACGGTACGGCGAGCATATGCCGAAGCGGCGCGGCGGTTGCGGTTGAACATCAGAACGTTCATGCGGTTAGATACGGGCTCTGGATCACGATCTGCAGGAACCGCCACGAATATCTGCATAGCCCCAATATCGATTCCGGCGGCGTTGGACTCGATAACAGGTAAACTTCCAGACTTATGGTGCTTTCTGGGCATAACGGTCTCCTCGCCTGCCCGCTGCGTCGGCCTGGGCCGTGCAAGAAAGTAGTCTCCCAAACGAGATCCTCAGTCTCTTCATTTGAAGCAACGAGGTCATCACTGTATTGAGCACGGGGCCCAGAACCACACTGCCGGACGGGCTTGCGAAAGCACCAGTGAGCCAGCGGCCTTAACTGCCAACGCTCGGGACCACTCCAGCCTAAACCTGTTCCTTACCTGACTCAGACCATCGGTCTGGTACCCCACTGCCGGGGAAGCAGTAGACACCTACAATCGTCGACAACCGCGCAGCGCTGGGAGGCTCCGCACGCCATCAACGCCGATGGATTCCACTGAAGTCGTAGGCAGCGCCAATGGTGAAACCCTGTGGATTGAGCGCGTGGTGGTTGAAGAAGTCCGTCCAGGCCTGATACTCGTAGTTCCCGCGCACCCAAACATTTCGATAGACACGATAATCGAGTCCTCCGCCAGGGGCATACACTGTCCGACTGTCATGCGTATAGTTGGGCCTTGATGAACTAAAATCAATACTGCCATAACCCACCAAGAACTTCGCATACGGATGGACGTTGCGATAGTGGCGCCACGTATAAATCGCCCCACCGCTGACGGTGTCCATGCGCAGTTTCGGGTCACTTCCTGTGCGGTCGTAGTTGAGATCGCGCGCCTCCACTTCAATGCCGAATCCGCGCAGGAGCGGCGGGCCATGGTAGAAGTTCCAGTCGGCCCACAACGTGGGCCCCGACAGACGGCCACTCCAGTCGGTAGCGTAATTGGAATAGCCGACACCGACAGTCAGCGGCAAGCTGCCCGCTGTGGCCGAGGAGGCAACTTGGGAATATGCGGGAATTAATGCGCTGACAAGGAGTGCTGCGAGAAGCATCTTCATGTACTTCAAATACATTGAGATCCTCGTGTGAGTTCCGAGTTTCAAGGGTCCGATTAGCATTAAACGATGGAAGCGGCCGAAATTCAACTTGTTGCGTTGCGCGGTCTACTACCAAGCTGGCCCGTGCCGCGATTTCAGCGTAATCTGATTGTACGAGACTGGTTACGATCACCTCAAAGTCAAATTCCCAAAGTTTATGCAATGGCATGCCGGCCATATTGAGCGCGCTCTACCGTCGATGGTCCAGTCTAAAGTCTAGCCCCCTCAATGACTTCGAGAACGGAATCGATTACGTAATCAATCTGCATAGGAGTCATTTTCGGAAAGATCGGCAATGACAAATACCTTTGATACTGCGCACTTGCGACCGGAAACTCCTCTGTTTGGTATCCATATGCCCTTTGATAATAAGGATGCATGTGCAGCGGGATGAAATGAACACTGGTGCTCATACCTCGCGCTTTGAGCCTCTCGATCATCTCTGAGCGGGTGATAGTTAGTTCTTCCAGATTCAGGCGCAAAACATATAGATGCCAGGATGATTCACGGTTCGCATTGACCGTAGGAACCTCAAGCGTTCGCTCCCTCGCAAACCCCTTGGTATATCTAGATGCGATTTCTCCACGCGCGGCATTCATTTTGTCTATCTTTTCCAATTGCACGATCCCAATGGCAGACTGAATGTCCGTCAGGTTGTACTTATATCCCGAATCCATCACTTCGTAGTACCAGTATCCTTCAGCACTATAGCGCTTCCAGGCGTCGCGGCCGATGCCGTGAAGCCTCATCATGCGCATGCGAGTGGCAAGGGCGTCGTTTTCTGTAGTAACCATGCCGCCTTCTCCGGTCGTTAAGGTTTTGGTGGCATAGAAGCTGAAAGCCGTCAGTTCACTTATCGCACCTACTGGAATGCCGCGATAGGACGCGGGAAGGGCGTATGTCGCATCCTCTATTACGCGCAACCCGCAGCGTTTTGCCAAATCGTGAAGGATGTCCATGTCACATGGTTGACCCGCAAAGTGCACGGGCATAATTGCGCGCGTTCGCGGTGTAATACGACGCTCCGCATCTGCTGGATCTATACAGAGGCTCACAGCATCCACGTCAAGTAGATATTCTCGGCGTTGTTCGGTGCGCCAGGATAAGCCCGGCGCTTTCAGCGGGTGCAATTCCCGCCCCGGCAAGGGGAAGAGCCGCCCCACCGGGAATCGAGTCTTGGGCTCATGAAGGTAACGACATGGGTTAAGCGTAGACAGAGCGATGACCAGGCCGTAACGCAAGTGAAGCGATTGAGCCTCGTGACGAGATAAACCCGGAGGCCGACAGAGTCGAAAATCTGGAAGGCTACAGTAGGCGACCGCCAAAGGCGATGGTCGCTGGAGACTCCGGCGGGGTCTGAGAGCACGGCATGGTCAGAAATGGAAGTGTCATGGCACCTGGGAGATCCACCGCCGTCTTAGTTCGGCTGCAATGAGCTGAGTATGTCGACCGAATGGCCAAACCTGAGGAAGACAGATGCGACGGTGGAAGTCGGACCTCGCTTATAGTACTTCGAGCGCGGGAAAGCCGCGTACATGGGGAAGAGGCGAGGCAGGTTGAGTTGCTGGTCCGGGGAAACATTCCCTGCACTCAGAGGCAGGAGAAGGATGTCTACAAAACTGGACCAGATCATGGAGAAGGCAATGACTGCACTCCATGAGTGCAACCTGTGGAGCCCGTTGCGGGAAATCCGCTCGGCGGGTTCTGCGAGGGGGGACAGGCACAAGCGGCCTCAACCGCAAGACCTGTCCCTACCCACCAGTAGGCCATGCCTCCACCCAATCCAGGTCCGAGCCAGTCGTCCTGCTTGCCGAAGGAGATCTCGTGGTTGAGGACGTGGGCGGAGACGAAAGCCTCGATGAACCGCCCATCGGTGGTGGTGGCGATCGGTCCCATCGGAATGGTGGCCTGGCTGTATGGGATGCCGGCGGGGTTGGCATAGGTATGCTCTCAAGATTGGAAAGCGCCTGGGCCAGCGCGGTGGAGTAGCCGGTGGCAGAGGGCGCTCCCTGGAATTCACCGCGCACATAGAGAACGAAGCGACCGGCGGCGGCGTAGCCGCTGGCGCCGGAGTAGTTGTTAAGGCCGTTTTCGTAAGAGCGACCGTAGTCGTTGATGATCGTCGAGCCCAGATGGAAGCTGTCGC
Organism: Acidobacteriaceae bacterium; assembly: GCA_003151435.1. Taxonomy (GTDB): domain Bacteria; phylum Acidobacteriota; class Terriglobia; order Terriglobales; family Acidobacteriaceae; genus Telmatobacter. The sequence continues at coordinate 10,188 of PLXP01000203.1, read as the reverse complement.
GCAAGGGGGTGCCGCTGATGCCGCGAGTCACTGAATAGACCGACTCGATGTGGGAGTTGCCCCTGGTGCGTCAGGCATTGCATTCCGGCGTCGTAGTGCAAAAAATGGCTCAAAGCGGCGTAGATATCCTGCGCCTCGCCCGCGGTTGAAACCCCATAAGTATTCGCATCCTCGATCTGGGCGTCGATGTCTCCAAGCATGTGGCTCAAACTGGCACGCGTCCAGGGGCGCATGCCCAGATAGACATGATCGACATAGCCCATCGAGTAAAGCCGGAGCACGGCTGGATAAACTCAGCTATCAACCGGGATGTACGGCGAACCCTGTGTGGAAGGCTCGCAAACGGCCGCCGAACCGCTGGAATTGCGCTCCGACTGCCCTGTGCTCTCCGGCGCGGCAGGCTGCTCGGATGCGTACAGGCTGGTAGTCACAAGTAGAAATCCTGCCAGCACAGTTGCGCATTGGACAATAGGAGCTATGGCCACATGTCTGTTCACGTTCATACCCATCTCTCCTATTCACCCGTTCCGGATAGCTCGATGAACGAGCGCCTGTGAAACAAACTATTTCACTCTTGTCGGCAGCGTTGAAGGGTCGTGAGTCGCGTGGCAAACGGAGTAGGCGAAGTTAGATGCCGATGACGCACAACTCTGGCGGGTTGGAGGGAAGCCCTCGCTTTGCAACCAGATAGCCATTAACGGCTGCATACGCGGACCAAGCCAACGACCAAGCCGCATTCCAGCGTCAATACCGCTCTTCACGCCCGGTTGGCGACGTACCACTCATAGGCGTGCTTCATACCGGTCTCGAAATCGGTTGACGCAGACCAACTCAGCGCCTTCAGGCGGCTAACATCCAGAACCTTGCGCGGCATGCCGTCGGGTTTAGACGCGTCGAAGGTAAACGTCCCTTGCCAACCAACAACCTTGGCAATGCTTTGCGCCAACTCCAGAATCGTGATGTCGTGCCCCGTGCCGACATTCAAAAACATCTCATCGGAGTAGTTCTTCGCCACAAAAACGCACGCGTCGGCCAAATCCTCAGAGAAGAGGAACTCGCGCTTCGGTTTGCCTGTGCCCCACAACTCGACCGTGGGGTTATTGGCCATCTTTGCGGCATGAATCTTCATGATGAGAGCCGCGACTACATGGCCACCCTCGGCATCGTACCGGTCTCCAGGACCGTAGAGGTTGGTCGGCATCACGGATACGAAATCGCATCCATATTGGCGCCGATAGGCCTGGCAGAGCTTGATACCCGCGATTTTGGCTATGGCATACCACTCGTTGGTCGGTTCCAAGGCCCCGGTAAGCAGCGCCTCTTCCCGCATAGGCTGCTCTGCCATCCGCGGAAAAATGCAGGAGGAACCGAGAAACAGAAGCTTCTTGACGCCTGTGGTCCGAGCTGCCTGAATGATATTTGTGGCAATGACCAGGTTCTCATAGAGGAACTCGGCCGGCCGCGTGGAGTTGGCCAGAATGCCTCCAACCGTTGCAGCAGCCAGGAAAATCACATCGATCTTCCTCTCCTTCATCCATTCTTCAACATCGGCTTGGCGCAACAGATCGAGTTCGCTCCGCGTTGCCGTGACGAGTTCGCAATCCTCACGCGCCAAGCGCCTGACGATTGCCGAACCTGCCATGCCGCGATGCCCAGCTACCCAAACGCGGCGGCCAGCCAAATCAAATTTAGTCATTGCCAATCGCTCGCACGCGAGATTCTTCCGCCACCACTTTCAGATCCGAGGCCAACATGTCAGAGACCAATTCAGGGAAGGTGACGGTGTGTTTCCAACCCAGTACACGCTTGGCCTTGGACGGATCGCCCAGGAGCAGGTCCACCTCAGTGGGACGGAAGTAGCGGCTATCGATCTTGACCAATGTCTCGCCGCTTGCGGAGTCGATACCGATCTCGTCGACGCCGCGTCCCTGCCACCCAATAACCCGTCCCACCTTGGAGAAAGCCAGTTCGATGAACTCGCGCACGCTGTGCGTTTCGCCCGTAGCAAGAACATAATCATCGGGCGTGTCCTGCTGCAGGATGCGCCACATTCCCTCAACGTAATCGCGTGCATGGCCCCAGTCGCGCTTGGAATCCAGGTTGCCAATGTAGAGCGTCTTCTGCACGCCCAGGTGAATGCCGGCCACCGCGCGCGTTATCTTGCGCGTGACAAATGTTTCGCCGCGAATCGGGCTTTCGTGGTTGAACAGGATGCCGTTTGAGGCGTGCAGGCCATAGGCCTCGCGGTAGTTGACGGTGATCCAGAAGGCATAGAGCTTGGCAACCGCATATGGACTGCGCGGATAGAAGGGCGTGGTTTCCTTTTGCGGCGTCTCCTGCACTTTGCCATAAAGCTCGGAGGTCGAAGCCTGGTAGAAGCGCGTCTTTTTGTCCAGGTCCAGAATGCGGATAGCCTCGAGAATACGCAGGGCGCCGGTGGCATCCGCGTTGGCCGTATATTCCGGGGTTTCGAAACTGACCTGCACATGGCTCTGCGCGGCCAGGTTGTAGATTTCGTCCGGCTGCACGGCCTGGATGATGCGGATCAGGTTGGTGGAATCCGTCATATCGCCGTAATGGAGTTGAAAGTGGTGATCGGGAATATGGGGATCCTCATAAATATGATCAATACGCGCCGTGTTGAAGGAGGAAGAACGGCGCTTGATGCCGTGCACAAGGTATCCCTTGGAAAGCAGAAGATCCGCCAGATAAGCGCCATCCTGCCCGGTAATGCCCGTAATTAAAGCAACTTTCCGCATCAATGTGTCCTCGCTGAAACTGCCAACAATAACAAGTTCAAGACTGATTCCGAAGGTTCACGCACCTGAAACATTCGTGCCAGACTGCCTACGCAATACTCAGGCGCTTTCGGAACGCACTACAGCATGTTCTCTACTGGAATGGATGCTGAGAATCAGGCCTATCGCGCCGCAGACTTGGTAATTTCAAGAACATTCTCGATCACATAATCGATCTGACTCCCTGTCATTCCTGGGAAAATCGGCAAAGAGAAGTATCTCTGGTACTGCTTGCTGGCCACAGGAAAATCCTCATCACGGTAGCCATAGGTGTTTTTGTAGTACGGGTGCATATGCAACGGGATGAAATGGACGCTCGTGCCGATCCCGCATTTTTTGAGTTTCTCGATCATCTCGGAGCGGGTAATCGAGAGTGTTTCCAGGTTCAGGCGCAGTGGATACACATGCCATGCGGTCTCACAGCCTTCCAAGATCGTGGGAACCTCAAGCCTCGGCTCCGCAGCAAACGCCTCTGAGTAGCGGCGGGCAACCTTTGCGCGCGCCTCGCGCATCCGATCGCATTTGCCCAATTGCACAATGCCAATCGCGGACTGAATGTCCGTCAAATTGTATTTAAACCCCGTATCCAGAACTTCGTAGAACCACGAACCTGCGGCGCTGTACCGTTTCCACGCGTCCCGTCCAATGCCATGGAGCCGCATCATGCGCATGCGCGTCGCCAGATCGTCGTTGTCTGTCGTGACCATGCCGCCTTCCCCTGTTGTCAGGGTCTTCGTGGCATAGAAGCTGAACGCAGTAAGTTCGCTGATTGCCCCGACGCGAATGCCATGGTAGGACGCCGGCAGCGCATGGGCTGCATCCTCGATGACGCGCAGACCATGCCGTTTCGCCATAGCATGAATTGCATCCATATCACACGGTTGACCGGCATAATGCACGGGAATCACAGCTCGCGTCTTCTCGGTAATGTGACGTTCCGCGTCAACGGGGTCCATGCAAAGAGTCTTCGCATCGACGTCGACCAGAACCGGCTTCGCCTTGAAATAGCAGACGACTTCCGCGGTCGACGTGAAGGTGGTCGTCGGCACCAGCACTTCGTCTCCCTGCTTCAGGCCAATGGCATCCAGAGCCACATGAAGCGCCGCTGTACATGAACTGACGCCGACCGCATGCTTTGCACCAACATAGGCCGCAAACTTCTGTTCAAATTCTATTGTCTTCGGCCCCATGGTGAGCCACCCGGAGCGGATTACTTCGGCAGCTGCTTGTGCCTCTTCCTCACCAACATCAGCAGAATGAAACGGAATGATCTGTTCTTTTACTTCGCTCATCGGCAATCGACATCCTTCCTCATAAGATAGTGCAACTTACTCGTACCTCCAGCTCGGGACTTCAAGTCAGACTCATCTTCAACCTATTCATATTGCCTGTGCATGAGTGCAGCAATCGTCTGGAAGATCACAGATATGTCCTTCCAAATAGTCGCGGACCGTACGTACTCCTTGCTGATCCTGATTTTGTCTGGAAGAATCACTTCAGTGTAATACCGGATTGGATCCGGATTGTTACTGAGAATCTCTGACTCCGACCTATAGCGGATCGATGCTGGATCGGTAATTCCAGGACGCACTTTCAAGATCTCTTCATAGTCCGATCTGAACTGCGCAACAAAGGTCGGCACCTCGGGACGGGGGCCCACGAAACTCATGTCTCCGCAAAATACATTCCACATTTGCGGCAATTCATCGAGCTTGAGCTTCCGAATAATTGCCCCAACCCGCGTAATTCTTGCTTCCTGTCCGCAGGTAATCTGGGCTCCGGTATTCCCATTGATCATACTGCGAAACTTCAACAAGCGGAACTCCCGGAAGCGCCTGCCAACTCGTGTCTGTTGAAATATGGCCGGGCCGGGAGAGTCAAGGCGCACGAGAATAGACAACAGCAGCATCAGCGGTGACAACAACAACAGCGCAGACCCCGCCACTACGATGTCGAACCCTCTTTTCAGCATTTGTACGGAAATCCTGTTTTGTTCATGGGGCGCGCAACCGTGAATACGATTCACCGGCTCGAGTTTGGAAGCGAACGCACGTACAGTTTCATCCATCTGCCCTGCTCCCTCAGAAAAGATCCGTGCAACTGGAATCCGTTCGAGATGTAAAACTGGTTAACCGCGTCGTTCTCGTCGCGGTCCGTCGTCAAGAACACAGTCGGTGAACCGGCTTCTTGCGCACTTTCGCAGAAGGCTGTTATCAAGATCTTTCCGATCCCCTTGCCATTGGCGCTTGGCGTCACGCCGATGCTGCTCAGCAGACTGGCGTTGGGCACGTCAGCGGGCTTTTCACCGCGGTAAGAAAGCGCGGAGAGAAACTTTCTCCCTACGCGAATGGGATGCAATGTCAGAGCGGTTGCTCCGGCGAACACAAATGCAGGCCATCGACTCCACAGTAGCCGTCGGAAAAATCCCTCGGGCTGCGTGGTCCCTACTACAAAACCAACAACGCACTTCCTTTCGACTGCCACCAGGCACAGGCCAGACGGCTCCAAGATGAACGACCGATAGAGTGTCTTCAGAAACTGCTTACCAAGAGACTCAAGGAAAAATCCCTTAAAGGCTTCAAGGTGGATTTGAACGATCGCGTCCAAGTGCGTCAGATTCGCGCGAATGGCCCTCGGATTCCTCTCCACAACCAATGGATCCAGGTCCTCCATTGTCACAAAACCACCCCCTGTTGCCTGCATCTGTTTGCGTGATTTGTCATGCGACAATGCGCCAAATTCCCGGCTCTGCGGGAAGGGTCCACTGGTCGCTGCGACGGCTCTTAACTCCTCGCCAGAAGTTTTCAGCATGATTTTGGGCGACCACCCAGCGACGCCACATACAAGCGCAAATCATGTTCTGTTGTTTCCTTGCAACCCGGCCCGCTGCTTGCGTCCCTTGCGTTTACCGAGCGGCATTCTCGACAATCTGAACAAGGTGGGGCAAATTAGCCCCGCGTGTCAGGTTCAGGAGCGCATAGGTTCTTCCCGCCAACCCCATCCGGCTCAAAGCTTCCCCTGACATCTCGCTAGCCGCGAGAATCGCTTCGGTCATGGCCTCCACCGAATCCGGCTCCACGACCCATCCCGCTACATGATCGCGAACCGCCACCGCGGTATCCGATGCAGAGAGTACCGCTGCCAGGACGGGCCGCCCTGATAGGAAATAGCTGATCAGCTTCGATGGAATGGAAAGCAGAGACTGTTCCGCCTTGGTGGGCAACAACAATAAATCCGCCATCTGCAGAACAGGTCCTGTCTCTTCCGTCTTCCAGGGGCTGTGAATGATCACGCGATCAAGATTGTGACGCGCGATCTTTCCCCGGCATGCATCCAGACGCGATCCGTCGCCGGCGATCACCAGATAAATTCGCGACTGAGCTTTCAGTTCCGCAAATACATCCACCAGCATATCGGCGTTGGACGCGACCCCCACGTTCCCCGCATAGACCGCCACAAAGGAACCAGCGGGGATGCCCAGCTTCTGCCGGAATTCCAGGGCAGCCTTGGGATCGGCCTGGGACAGGTCGTCCCTCCCCCAGTTGGGAACCACATGCAGGCGTTCCGAAGCGATTCTGCGATCCGTCACCAAGAGCATGCGAAACCCCTCGGAGATGACCACAATCTCTTTCGCTGAACGCAATATCGCCTGATCGCATTTGCGCAAGAAACGATAGAACCATCCTCGCTTTGCAACCCGCCCCTGTGACTCCAGAGACTCAGGATAGACGTCCTGCACGCTAAGGACCACCGGGATGGAGCGCAGCCTTGCAGCGCAGATCACGATTCCCGTCGCGAACACAGCCCAGGAGTTGGAATAAATCACGTCCGGCCGCTTTCCGCACAACAGGCGCAGCCCAGATGTGATTCCGAAGGACAGGTTTTCAACAAACCGGCTCAACATGGTCGAGTAGGGCGAGAAGAAGCTCCAACAATGGGTTACGGTATAGCCCTGTTCAGACGCGGAAGTAAAGTACAGGCTCCGCTTATAGCCTTCGAAAAGCTGGCCTTTGGGGCGATTGGGAAAAGGAGCAAGAACATGCACGGAATGGCCACGGCGTACTAACGCCTCCGCAAGTTGAACGCTCGTTTGCGCTGAAACCATCGGCTCCGGCGGAAACACAGCCGATACGATAACGACCTTTAACCTCTTCTCATCCCTATCCAACGCAGAATCGACGGAACAACACTGCCGATAACTCCTCCGCATTTGGATAGCGCCATCCTTTTTCCCGATTTCATCCTTCATGCATGGCACTCATAAGCTTGTCAATCAAAAGCAGTACCTCGCAAAGACGCCATGGCGCTGGTAGAAAAGCCCTCGTTCATCACACTTTGCAATGCAGTGCCCAACTCGCTCCAAACAATGCAGGCCAGCGAAGGGTTGTACCGATCACGGGTCATGTTCTATGACGAATGTCCGGATATTCCTGTCGTTATCTTCGAGGCATTGCTGCCCCTATGCTTACCTGTCTGCTGTTCCTTCATCGATCTTTCGTTCCTGGAATGATCGGAAGACCTGGTCGATTTTCTCGCCAGAGTCTCCTGTTGTTTTTGCAGTTTCTTCCGCGTCTGCATGTCGGGAGCACTCCGGATCATGCGGCGAAGCTCAATCGGACTCGTATACGCCTTGTACTTGAGGCCGTTGGTCCGCGCTCCCACAACACTCGTCCTTCCGGCGGCCATCGAACTCAGGCCCGCTGTCCCGCCCTGGGAGGCGCCGGTACTTGCAGGATTGATCGCAGAATTTGCCCCTAACCAATCCTGCGCGCCTGTGTTCATCCCTGTCGAGTTGATAGAAGTCATCGACTGTGCATGACTGTCCATGGAAACTCCAGACGCTGCAGCACCCGGGGACGACCCAGGGCACTCTGTATTTGTCGCCTGACTCGCCCCGGAAGGCTGTGCGTAAGCGGATTTTGCAGTACCGCTGAGCGTGGATTGCTTCACCCCCGTTCCACCAGAAGATCCACTCTCGGACATGTCTCTTGCCCCCCCGACCGCGGAAAGAGAAATACTTTGCCAACCAATTCCAGGCTGAAAACAGAGTCGCAGCGCCCCCCGTGCGCCTCCGCCCGCAATCATCGATCTCTTGCCTGATTTCTTGGCGGTTGTAACAACTGCGGGCTGCGCCTCCTGGAGTGCCGCCCCAGAGGAGAGTTTGCCAGAAGACGTTGCGCCGCCAGATTGCGCCCCGGCGCTCGCAGAGGCCGCAAGGAGCGCGAACAGAGCCACAAGAACGAATCTCTGAACTTTAGTCATTCGACATTACCAGACAGTACATTTTCTTGGCGCTCCTTTTCCAGGATACAGCGTTCGAGGTCAGGAATGAGCCTTCTCTGTAGAAGTTGCTGAAGCCCGAACGGCACATCGCAGCACACAGACCGGCCCAACTGCCTCACAGCTCTGCGCTGGCCTTACCTGTGCGACAACGCCGCACGTTCGACTGTTGCCGAGAAGTCTTCCGCATATTGCTTTACCCGATTCCACGATGCGGCGGTAGCTACTTGTTCCATCTCCTGGCGCACTGCGGCAGACATCTGTTTGTGCCGGGCCATCAGCGCGGCAAGCTGCTCCGATGCATGGGGGTCAAAGAAGTGAGCAGTACCCTAGACGGTGGTTCTTCTGCTTCCAAAACTGATTGGGCAGGTAAAAGAAATGCCCGGGCAATTTGTATCCATCGGCATGGCGCGCACTCCATCGTAGCCGGATACGTCTGGCGGTCCCGCTTGATGCGGATAGCAGAAGTCCGCCTCTCATCCGAGCGCTTCATGATAGTGAGCGAGCCTCCTGCGTGCCACTGAATCCCAACTGAACTTCTGCACCATCTTGTCTGCTCCATACTTCCCTAACTGGCTTCGACTTTCCTTAGAATTCAGCTCGAGTAGCTTTGACACCAAATCATCCAGATCGTTCTGGTGGCAGACCAAGCCGTTCCCATCCACATGGTCCCGGTAGACTACACCATCGCTAATAATGAGAGGTATTCCGCAAGCTGCGGCGTCCAGCATCGAGGAGCTCTCATTTGTAGGCCAGACTCCAATTTCCGACCCACGATAGTAAGCTCCAAGCTTAGAATAGTGCATGAAGTCGAGAACCTTGCAGTGCGCCATGGCACCAATTTTCTCCTTCTGCACTCCATTGCCGATAAAGAGGGCCGAGTAGGGTATCCCCATCTTCCGAATGCGGTTGACGGCTTGCGCAAGGATCAGCGCGTTCTTCTCCTCCGTCATCTTACCGCTGTAGACACAAACGATTTCCTCCGACGTATAGCCAAGTTCTTTGCGCAAGGCTTCCCGTTCCTCTTGCGCTTCGGCCGATCTGACTGGAAAGAAGTAATCCGTGTCGACCCCGAGATGCATGGTGACGACCTTGCGCTTTTGAACGCCATAGTAGCGCCATGCGATCTCCGCGCAATCGCAGGTTACGGCATAGCACCTTTCCACGCAGTAGCTCGCCAATCTCCCGCTCAGGAAGCGGGTAGCGAAGGCTTTGCCACGCTGAAGGAAGGAGCCTCCGATTCCAAGCCCGGCGCTCGCCGTACTCATCGCGTTGTGGTTGCCGGTGAATAATTTGTATCCAAATCGCAACTTGTTGAGCGCCGCATCCATGGGAATCCATCCGATGGACGCTTGACACTGGACGATGTCGGGGCGGATGGACGCCAGCTTGTCTGCCAGCCCTACCATACCTGGATAGCCAAGCCTCATTCTGTGTCCCAGCACATGCAACTTAAACCCATCAGTCTCTTCAATATCCCCTGGAACAAGCGGCTCTGTAAATCCTCGAAACATCTCAGTCGATCCAGCCGTATTATGGTATGGCGAGAAATCCATGGAGATCACGTGCACCTCAGCTCCGCAGCGAACCAAATACTTTGGCAAACAATTCTGAATGTATCCCATATGCCGCGAAAACGTCTCAGTTAGCAAGGCTATTCTCAAGTCAGGTTCCTTCGATGTTGCAGAATGTTAATATCACCGCGTTTCTGAACAGAGCCTACAAGCGGCGGCGAAGATATGCAAAAGCAGAGGTAGATGACCTCTGCGATATAGTCTCCATCTTTCCCGAGAGCAACGTCGAGGTGCTCTCTTCAGACACTTCTACTGTGGAAACTGCTCAACCTACAGGGCAAACATGTGAGTCAAGGCCGGATCGGCCAAACACAAACGCGCACTACCCCCCTCCAAGATATCCGTCAATGCCGCTTGATTCGATGCAATGCGGGTCTTTCTGAAATGAACGGCTCAAGCAAAAACGACAATGATAATGCCGTACCACGATCGCCGTTCGTTTCTGGCTCCAAGCACCCGCGCCACTTCAGCAGCGGACTTACTGCCGATCCAGATTATCCCATTTGCTTGAACCTGAATAATGCACAGGGCCATTT
>PLXP01000029.1 GCA_003151435.1 Acidobacteriaceae bacterium | reverse complement strand
ACTGCATGATCGGCGGCAAGACGGCAGAGTCGATTTTGCAGACTGTATCGAAGGATGCGGCGGCTGTAGTGGCATGGGGCAGTTGCGCTTCGAATGGCTGCGTGCAGGCGGCCAAGCCGAATCCGACGGGCGCAACGCCGATCCACAAGCTAGTAAACAAGCCGGTGATCAATGTGCCCGGCTGCCCGCCCATCGCAGACGTGATGATGGGCGTGGTGACGCACCTGCTGGTGCTGGGGCAGATTCCCGAGCTCGACAGCCAGGGGCGGCCCAAGGAGTTCTACGGTCGCCGCGTGCACGACACCTGCTATCGCCGCCCCAACTACGATGCGGGACTGTTTGTCGAATCGTTTGACGACGAGAACGCGCGCAAGGGCTATTGCCTGTACAAGATGGGCTGCCGCGGTCCCGTCACTTACAACGCGTGCTCGGTGGTGAAGTGGAACGAGGGCACCAGCTACCCGATCCAGTCGGGCCACGGATGCATTGGATGCAGCGAAGAGGGCTTCTGGGACAACGGCCCCTTCTATCAGCATCTGGCGTCGTTCCCCGGCTTCGGCATCGAGAGCACGGCGGATACGGTTGGCACAGCGGTTGGTTTGACCACCATCGCCGGAGTCGCGGCGCATGCGGTGGTAACCAACATTCGCAAGCACAAAGTCATCGCGGAAGTTCACGCCGAAGAACATAAGGAATCGTGAGGAATCATGGCCCGTATAGTCGTCGATCCCGTTACTCGAATTGAAGGCCACCTGCGCATTGAGGCGGTGGTGGAGAATGGCGTCATTACCGATGCCTACAGCGCGGGCACCATGGTGCGCGGCCTGGAAAAGATCCTGATTGGCCGCGACCCGCGCGATGCGTGGGCCATCACGGAACGCGTGTGCGGCGTGTGCACCACCGTGCATGCTTTGGCCAGCGTGCGCTCAGTTGAAGATGCTCTGGGCATTGCGGTGCCGCCCACGGCTGAGCTGATTCGCAACATCATGCTCACCACGCAGTACGTGCAAGATCACGTGGTGCACTTCTACCACTTGCACGCACTGGATTGGGTGGACATCGTCAACGCGCTCAAGGCCGATCCGAAAAAGGCTGCTGAGCTGGCTGCATCCTTCTCAACGTGGGACAAGAACACGGCATCGTATTTCACTGAAGTGCAGAACAAGATCAAGGCATTCGCCGCCAGCGGGCTGGGCATTTTTGCCAACGGCTATTGGGGCCACCCGGCTTACAAGCTGCCGCCCGAGGTGAACCTGATTGGTGTGGCGCATTACCTTGACGCGCTGGAATGGCAGAAGGAAATTGTCAAGATTCACACAGTGTTCGGTGGCAAGAATCCGCACCCGAATTATCTTGTGGGCGGAGTTCCCTGCTCTATCGATGTGGATGAAGTGGCGGCCATCAATTCCGAGCGGCTGAACCTGGTGTCGCGACTGATTTCCCAGGCGGATGAGTTCGTCAACCAGGTTTATATTCCCGATCTGCTGGCTGTAGCTTCGTTCTACAAAGACTGGTCGAAGTATGGCAGCGGCTTGAAGAACTACCTCAGCTATGGCGAGTTCCCCACCAAGGGATACGGCCAGCCGGAGTCGTTCAAATACGCGCGCGGCGCCATTCTCGGTCGCGACCTGAGCACGGTACATCCGGTCAATCCGCGCGACCAGCAGGAGATCAAGGAATACATTGCGCACTCCTGGTACAGCTACGCGGGCGGAGACGCCGCGGGCATTCACCCGTGGGCCGGCGAAACGCAGCTGAACTACACCGGACCGAAGCCTCCCTTTGAGACGCTGGCCGGATACGACAAGTATTCGTTCCTCAAGACTCCACGCTGGAAAGAGAACGCGATGGAAGTGGGGCCGCTGGCGCGCCTGCTGGTTTCGTATGCAGCCGGTCATGCGGACGTGAAGGAAGCGGTGGGCGGAGTGCTGGGCAAGCTCAACGTGCCTGTCGACGCGTTGTTCAGCACGCTGGGCCGCACCGCGGCACGCGGCATCGATGCGGAACTGGCAATGGTGTGGCTGAAGGACTTCTTCGGTCAGCTGATGGATCGGGTGAAGACGAAAGAAGTTTCCACTTTCAACGGCGAGCACTGGGAGCCCAAGAGTTGGCCCGCGGATGCGGAAGGCGTTGGGTTGGTGGAAGCTCCGCGTGGCGCGCTTGCGCACTGGATCAAGATTCACGATCAAAAGATCGAGAACTATCAGCTCGTTGTGCCAACCACATGGAACGGCTCTCCGCGCGATGCGAAGTCGCAGCGGTCGTCGTTTGAAGAGGCGCTGATTGGCACGCCGGTGGCGAATATCGAGCAGCCGGTCGAGATTCTGCGCACCATCCACTCTTTTGATCCGTGCCTGGCCTGCGCCGTACATCTGTACGATCCGCAGGGACGGCACCTTCACCAGGTTTCGTTCGAGTGAGGGCTATGAGTACTCCCAACGTTGCTGCAAACAGCGGGATTTCGGCAGCCGCCATCGAGCGCCCGGCTGACTATCGGCGGGTGTATGTGTGGGAACTGCCGGTACGCGCCTACCACTGGATCAACGCGATTACGCTGGTCGCCCTGTGCGTGACCGGCTACCTGATCGGCGCTCCCATTCGCGCTTTCTATGCCGCGGAGGCCTATCAGCAGTACTGGTTCGGGTGGGTGCGCTTTATCCACTTCCTATGTGCGTACGTCTATGTCTTCAACTTTCTGGCGCGGCTCTACTGGGGATTTGTGGGCAACAAGTATGCCAGGTGGAGCGCATTCTTCCCGCTGAAGAAGTCGCAGCGGCAAGAGATTGTGGACGTAATCAAGGCAGACGTGCTGGAGACCAAGCTGCATGGTCCCATTTCGACGGGCCACAATGCGCTGGCGGGCCTGATCTACTTCTTTACCTTTCTCGCGTTTGTCTTTCAAACGGTCACAGGATTTGCGCTGTACTCCAGCATGAGCAACTCGTGGATGCCGCGCATGTTTGTGTGGATTGTGCCGCTGATGGGCGGAGATGCGGGAGTGCGGTTCTGGCACCATTTATTCCTGTGGTTCTTTGTTTCCTTTATTGTTGTGCACGTATATCTCGCCTTCTATCATGACTACATTGAAGGGCGCGGAACCATCTCTTCGATTGTGGGCGGATGGAAGTTTGAGCGGGAGAAGAGTGATAAATAAAGTTATAAAAACACTGGTCCTGGGGCTCGGCAACACGATCATGGGCGACGAGGGTGTCGGCGTCCATGTTGTGCGAGCCCTGGAACAGCACACGCTGCCAGCCGGCGTCGAGTGCCTGGACGGCGGCACGGGCGGGTTTGTTCTTCTGGAACCGCTGCAGAACGCGGACCGCATCGTGCTGATCGATGCCGCGGCCGACGGTAATGCAATTGGCACCGTCACACGCACCACCCCGAAGTTCTCGCGCGATTATCCACCAACACTTACAGCGCATGATATTGGCGTGAAAGATCTGCTCGACGCGTTCTATATCCAGGGCGGCAATCGCGACGTGATTCTCTACGCGATCACCATTGACCCGCTCCAAGCCATCTCGATGGACCTGTCGCCGGAGTGCAAAAAGGCCGCTGACCAGGCCGTAGAAATGATCGAGGCGGAGTTGAACGAAACCGCCGCTACCATAGTCCTTGAATAGGACTCCACTTGCCCTGCGCAAAGCAGAATCTCTGCAAAACGAATGAGGATCACGGTCCCGACCGGCCCAGTGACACTAAGGCTTTAACTGACTCTTTTGTCCCGCTAAATCAGGAACCGCAACAACAATACCCGCCAGGTCGCTGCCGATGTGAAGCGGGTAATCGGCTGACCCATAGCCCCGCACCGTGTGCGTTTCAGTTCTCGTTGGCGGCGACGAGTGGGGAGGATTGGGGATCTCAACATACTCGTTGTCGGACGCGGAATTTACACGAAGGATGTAATCTCCTTCGGGGACAAAGCTGAATGAGAAGCCATCGTCATCCTTTGTAAGGGACGTATGGCTTGCCTCCGACTTGTCGTCAGGATAGAGAAGAGAAAGCTGTCCTCCGTTGATGACGTGGCCGTCGCGAGCGGCTACGATGCTGCCGTGGACACTGTGCATTCTGCTGATTGGTATCTCAATGTCCTCTCCGTGCCGCTCTTCTCCGAGTGAGAGGGAGAAAGAAACGGCGTCTTTCGGCCGCGTTTTGCCGCCGGAGTAGATGGACAACGAGTAGAAGCGATTCATCGACAGGCTCGTGCTTCCGTGGTCGTCGATGCTGTAGGTCGTTTTGGAAAGATTGAGCTCTACTTCCAGCACATAGTCCCGGGCCGGCAGGCCACTGATGCGGTAATTCCCCTGGTCGTCTGTGGATGCGGAGTAGGATGAATTCCCAACTGGATTGGATGGCAGGTGAACCCACCCGTCTTTTATGCGGACGAGCACCATGACATGGAGGCCGCTTGCCGGACTTCCGTCGTCGTAGAGAACGGTGCCGCTGACTGCAGCTCCGCGTTCGAGGGTGACGTTGACGGTGACGGGCAGATTGGCCTGCACGGTGATGCGCGGAGCTGACCTGGGAATCCTCTTCGCGGCGCTGTCTTCCGTTGTGGCATGATCGCTGGCCGGAAGGAAGAGCGATGCCACTGGCGAGATGTAGCCCGGCTCAGAAGCGATCACGTAGTACGTCCCGGGCGGCACGTGCTGGATTGTGAAACTGCCGTCCAGCAGCGTCTCCACCGACTCACCGTGCGAAGACACATGATTGTCCCCTCCCGGCTTTAAGGCGTCGATCGCCCCAGCGGGCTGCAGAATCACGCTCGCCATGCGGGCGGGTGCATTTGTGTCGGCGCAGTAAACATGACCAGAAACGGTGGTCGTGGCTACTGCTTCGTCCGCAGGCTTCTGTTGTGCGACGACCGGTGTCGCGAATCCCAACAAACAGAGCCCCAGCAAAATGCTTGCTCTCATCGCCGCCTCACAAACCGCAGAGACTGTTCGCTACTTGTTTGGTTTTACTGGTGAGATATTAACAGCATGAGCCGGGGCGCTCATACATGGCCATTTTTAAAGCAACCTTGATTTGGAATATGTGACGGTGGTACCGCCATTAAGAATTCTTCCGTCATTCCTGGTCGTCGATTCAGGGTCTGTCGTGGGCTATCCGCAGACAGACAGTTGCAAGATGCCAGAGTGCCCACCAAGCATAACCAAAGAGAACGCGCATGCGGGAAGCAGTCATCGCTTTCCGCATGCGCGTTCTCTGTTCAGGCAGTTCTAAAGCTGCTGCGTCTACCAGCGATAGATGGTCAGATTGTCGAGGTACGCGGTCGCTGATCCGTAACCTCCGTAGCCATCGACCTGGAAATTGGTCAGCAGCGCCGATCTCCATCCGAGAGCGAAGGCCGACGGAACCGTGGCGTAAATATCCTGCTCAGCACCGTCGAACCATACTGACTTGTAGGTAACGTTTCCGACGCTGTCGCGGGAGTAGGTGACCTGAATGTGGTGCCAGGCATTGGTGCTCCAGTTGCGCGGATTGCACGTTGCTGTCGAGTGGCGCCACTGGTCGATCGGGTTCTGAGGCGTTCCAGCATTCTCGGTGTAGTCCCAAGTATCGGTATAGCCGTCGCACTGGAAGCCGTAGATGACGGTCTGCCCGTTGGACATGACCTGATTCATATCAAATTCAAGGTTGGCGATATCACCGGAAGGCGCGGCCAAATAGATCCAGCCGTCATAAAGAAAATTGGTGGCCGCTGTATCGGCTCCTAACGTCACGTGATAGCGTTCGCCGGCCGAGTTTGTGTAACTGGTGGCAAACTGGCGCGCCACTCCGCTCACGGAGGGTGAGGCGAGCAGGGCCATGGTGCCGGTGGAAGTGCCGCTGCCTGTGCCGGTATCGTTGGCTGCCTGCCAGGTCTTCAGAGCCTGGATGCCCTTCACCGCGATCGCGTTCGCAGGGACGAAGACTGCGGGCGGCGGAACTACGGTGATGGCAACGTTTGTGACGCAGGAAGCGCCAAGATTGCCCCAGGACTTGACGTGCAGCGTGTGCGCGCCCGTGGTTGAAGTGACCTGAGCATTCACCGACGTGCCGTTCACGATGGTGGTAGCGGTGCTGTTGTCGACCGAATAGCCTATGGCAGTGATCGACTGAGACGAACATGCTGTCGCGGTAGCATTCAGGCCGAAAGGGGAAATCACCTGGGCGCCACTTGCGGGGCTGGTGACGTTTACGATGCCAAAAGCGGGCGCTGCACATGCGAGCAGCGCAAGACCAAGGAGAGCAAGAGCTTTCATAGAGATAAGCCGTGACCATTCTTCCCAGCGCGCATTCGGGTTGCAAGATCTGGCTTGCTCGAGTTGGCCAGGCAGACGCCCGCGAAGGTGTTTGCCAAGGGCATTCTCGCTATTGATCTACTCGATCCGCAGTCTCAGGATTAATTATTTTGAAAATAAGGCAACCCGAAGGCGAAGTCCACATAAATGCGTTCATGCTTCGATGACGAGTGACTTCCGTCACCCTCTTGAGGGGAAGAGGGCACGTTTTAGGTTACTTTAGACACCTGTTCAAATTTAGCTGCAAGCAACCGAGTCGTAGCGGCCTGCTTACTGGGGGGAGGCAGGAACGTCTTCAATCGTTTCGACACGCACTTTGCTGATGCGGCGACCTTCCATCTCGACGACGGTCAGGCGGCGGGTCTCGTAGTCCACCGTTTCGCCCACTTTGGGGATGTGGCCGAGACGCATGAGCATAAAGCCGGCCAAGGTTTCCACGCCACCCTCGCGGGGCAGATTCCACTGCATCTGGGTTTCCAGGTCGCGGAGGTTCACCCCGCCATCGAGCAGCAGAACTCCCTTGGCATTGGTAATCAGGGGGCGGGCGGGGTCGTCGAACTCGTCTTCAAGCTCGCCGGTCAGCTGCTCGATGGCGTCTTCAGCCGTGACCAGGCCAACCGTCGATCCATACTCATCCACCACGATGGCCATCTGGCGGCGGCGGCGCTGGAAGTCGCGAATCAGGTCGAGGACGGTCTTGGTTTCCGGGACGACAATGACGTCGCGCATGACCTGGCTGAGGCGGAGTTCAACGAAGGGAGTGGTTGGGATGCGGGATGCGGCGGTGCGGGGAGGCGACGTCCCCCAGGTCTCAGAAGCGAGATTTGAGGCACCCGACGACCCGGCTGGTTGAGGTTCGTGGTCTCCCACCCTTTCGCCTGAAGGGCGGCGAAAGGATGGGGCACCCGGATCTTTCAGACTTGAAGCAATTTCCGCGACCCGATCTGCTCTGCGACGCTCGGCGGATGGGCGAAAGAACATGAGGCGGGCGAGGTCCTTGGAGTAGACCACGCCGACGATGTGTTCCGGGCCGCGGGTTTCGTCGTACACCGGAACGCGGGAATGGAGGAGATCGATGACGCGGGCGCTGGCTTCCTCGATGAGCATGTTGGAGGGCAGCGAAAGAATCTTCTGGCGCGGGGTCATGATTTCGCGGACCGGCACGTCGTCGAGTTCGAGGGCGCGGTGAATGAGCGTCTCCTGAAACTTGGGCAGCACACCCATGCGCCGGGCCGCAGTGGCGATCAGCTTGAGTTCTTCGGGGGAGTGGACAGACGCGCGTTCGGTCATGGGAATGTCAAAGCCTCGCAGCACCATGGCAGCCGAACTACTCAGCAGCCGCACTGCGGGACGGGCCAGCGCCATGAACAGTAGCATGGGCGGGGCTACGGCAACGGCCAGTGCCTCAGCCCGGCGAAGGGCGAGCGACTTGGGCACCAATTCGCCGATCACCACGTGCATGTAGGTAATGACGCAGAATCCCAGCGTGACCGCAACCACGCCGGCTAGATGGGCATAGAGGTGGGCGTGCTCCGGAGTGTGCGGCAGCATCCGCATCCAGCCCAGGAAGATGCCCGCTGCCAGGGGCTCGCCGATCCAGCCAAGCGCCAGGGAGCAGAGGGTGACGCCGAGCTGGACCGCGGGCAGAAAATCGTCCAGGTCGCTTTGCAGGCGGCGCACGGCGCGCGACCCGGGGACGTGAGCGGTGAGCATCTGCTCAATGCGCGTGTCGCGGATGGAGACCAGCGCGAACTCCGCGGCCACAAAGAATCCGTTAGCCAGAATCAGCATGGCGACCGCGACACATTGCAACAGCAGAAGACCGTGCATCTCGCCTGTGAGCATAGCATTTGACGGTGCCGGAGTTCGCTGATTGGGTTTGGGTTCCAGGTTTCCCACCGGCGTTGGTTGCAATCCTCCAGATGATGCGCGGGAACCACGACGAGGCGGGTTGCGTATGAGAGGGCAGCGGTAAGACGGCGGCATGTTGCCGGTGTTGGGAACTTCGACTTCTTTCATTTATTTTTGGCAATTTTAGAAGCGGCGGATCGGTAGCCGCGGGAGGTATCCGGTGGCTGCGTCTAAGAAAAGCAAACGTTTCTGGATCTGGATAGGCGTTGGAGTGGTGGTAGTTGTGGGCTTGGCAGGCATTGGTGTGGCGCGCATGGCTTCGGGCTCGTCCATCGACTCCAACAAGCTGGCCAGGGTCACAAAGGGCGACGTGGCGCGGTCGGTGGTGGCGACGGGCAAGATCCAGCCCATCACCAAGGTCGAGGTCAAGTCCAAGGCATCGGGGATCGTGGAAAAGCTCTACGTGGACATCAACAACAAAGTCCACAAGGGGCAGCAACTGGCGCAGCTCGACCAGCAGGAGATTGTGGCGCAGGTGGAGGCGCAGCGGGCACAACTGGCAGCAGCCCAGGCCAACGTGGGCACGTACGAGGCGAACATCGAGCAGGACAAAGTGAACGCCGCCGCGCCCGATCTGCCCATGTACAAGACCACGCTCGACCGCAACATGCAGATGCAGAAGGAAGGCATCGTCAGCCGGCAGGTGATGGACGACGCCAACAAGGACTACCTGGCGGCGCTGACGCGGCGCGATTCCGCCAAGGCGCAGATCGGCGTGGATACGGCAAAGCTGAAACAGGCGCGGGCGCAGGTGATGCAGAGCCAGGCCAGCCTGAAACAACTTGAAGAGCAGCTGAGCTACACGACGATTGTCGCGCCGATGGACGGAGTGATCCTGTCGCGCGACGTGGAGATTGGCGACGCGGTGAGTTCCATCTTGGTACTTGGATCGACGGCAACGCTGGTGATGACGGAAGGCGATACGATCCAGGTGTACGTGCAGGGCAAGGTGGATGAGGCGGACATTGCCCACGTCTACATGAATCAGTCCGCGCGCATCAAGGTGGAGAGCTTCCGCGACCGCGTATTCAACGGCAAGGTGACCAAGATCGCCCCGCTGGGCGTGGAGAAGGATAACGTGACCACGTTCGAAGTGCGCGTCTCCATCGACAACCCGGGCGGCGAGTTGAAGGCCAACATGACGGCCAACGCCGAAATTCTGCTGGATGAGCACAAAGGCGTGCTGACCGTGCCTGAAAACGCGGTGATCTACGACGGCCAAAAGAACGCGTGGATCGAAATTCCGGACAAGGGTCAAAAGGAAGGCAAGCGGAAGGTGTCCATCAAGGTTGGCCTGTCCAACGGTTCCGTAACGGAGATTCTGAGCGGACTGAAGGAAGGCGACCANNACTCTGTTCGTGCCCGCACATACATGTTCGGAAATGGACACTGCGGGCTTCCGCCGTTTAGCCGGATGGCCGAGTATCACCTTGGATTCATTGGAGTTGATGTGAACTGATGTTTGGTACAACGGGTGCATTGATACCGGTGAGCGAATCTCCGCTTCAGTCGGACCACGGGCAACTAACAACTGTGAACTGACAACTGTCATTAATCGAGGAACGCGATGAAACTTGTATGGGCAGCAGCAACAGTGGCATTGGCCCTGGCGGCGCTTCCGGCGCTGGCTTCAGAGGCCAACTTCGAACGCAACCTTAACGTCAACGGGCGGGTGGAGCTGTCAATTTCCACCGGTTCGGGCAACATTCACCTCACCAAGGGTTCCGGCAACCAGGTGCACATCTACGGGAGGGTCAAGTCCGGATGGGGCGGCGGTGGCGGCAACGAACAGCGGGTCAGGGAAATTGCGGCCAATCCGCCCATCGAGCAGACCGGCAACATTATTCGCATCGGCGCTCACCATGAAAACCTGCGCAACATCAGCATCGACTACGAGATTCAGGCACCGGCCAACGCGTTTCTCGAGGCAAACTCGGGGTCGGGCGATGTGACAGACGACGGCATTGGCGAGAATGCGAAGCTGAGCACCGGCTCCGGGAATGTTCATGCTACCGGGCTTCATGGCGGCTTTAGCGTAAACACCGGGTCGGGCAACATCTATGCCGAGCAGACCGACGGCCAGGGCGACGTGAAGGCCCAGACCGGCTCGGGCAACCTGGAGTTGAAGGGTGTGCATGGCGGCCTGCGCGGCGGCACAGGGTCCGGCGATATCAAGATCAGCGGATCGCCGGCGGCGGACTGGCACCTTGGGACCGGCTCGGGCAGCATCGAGTTCTGGCCCGGCAACACCGGATTTGTGTTGAACGCCTCCACCGGTTCCGGCACCGTGCACACCGACCACGAGATGCAGGTGCAGGGGTCGTTTGACAAGCACCACATTACGGGAAAGATCAACGGCGGCGGCCCAACCGTCCGGATTGAAACCGGATCGGGCGACGTGCGCATCCACTGATCTTCAAGGCTTGGCGTTCGAAAGCGTGAAGCACACCAAGCCGCGATGTTCCAGTTCCTCAGGCGAGGCCTTGTACTTCTCCAGGGGAGGCCCCGCCCTCTTTTTTGTCTTCAATGCGTCACTCCTTCCGCAACTTCCGTTCTTTCACCTTCGTCGAGCAGATCCTTCTCCGCCTGCTGCATTGAGATGTCTGCTGGAAGGGGTTTGAAGCTGGTTTTTTCGTCGTCTTCCTGTTCAGAGATGCTCTTGAAGATGAGGGCATGGCCCTGAATGTGGACATGCGTCTCGGTGATCTGCCAGACTTTTTTGCCGGTTTCACGACGCTCCACGTCGAACGTCCCGCCAGCATCCAGATTGCCGAGCAGGCCCCCAAGAATCTTGACATCGTGGATGAGCCGGCCCTTGAGGCTGACAATGCGATGCTGTTCGCTGTCGACCGCCATGTCGCCCTCCATAGCTGCAAAGACGCGAGCTTCGAGGTCGGGCGGATTGAACTTCGGGTCGGGCTTGAAATGCAGAATCCTCTTGCTTCCCCTGGTGCCTTCATCGGTCCACAAAAATGCGTTGGGCAGCATCTGGAGCAGTTCTGCCGCCTGTTTGTCGTCATGCTGCGAGCCCTTGCGCTGCTTCGCCTGCGCCGATTGGTCCGAAAGGAAACTCTCCAACCTGCTGCGTTGCTCGTCCGGCGAAACCGGCTGACCGTTTCTCTCGATCACCCGGCGCAATTCGCCCGCGCGCGTCTCCGCCACCCACTGCTTGACCGCGCGTTCCGGCCTGCGATCGATTTCAAAGTACAGCCAGTGGGAATGGTCGTTGCTGTCCGCGGTCAATTCGGTCTGCACCGCCTGCTGGACGAACTGTTTCGGGTCTTCCCCGAGGACTGCCGCAACCGGCAACCCAAGTATGAAAGCCCCAAGCAGCCATGGAGTAATCCTGCGCATGATCCGGTCTCCGAACGATTCTGTATCGGGCAATTGCCCCGTCGACCTTACCTTCTTGGATGCGGCTTGCGGAGTCGAGGGGAGTTCCACAGGGAAACCGGCTGGCCGATTCGCTTTCGCCGAGGTGATCAACTCGTACAATTGAGCAGCAATGCGCGGCTGCCGCCAGGGTGCACACCTGGAAGGGCGACGCGACTCAAAAGGAGCAGAAACCATGTCCCCACTTTCCGATGCAGAGGTCACTTCACGGCTCGGTTCGCTGCCCTCGTGGCAAGTGGAACGGGGCGAACTGGTACGCACGTTTAGCTTTGCCGATTTTCGCGCCGCGATGGGGTTCGTGAACCAGGTGGCGGAATTGGCGGAGGCGGCAGGCCACCATCCGGACATTGATATCCGGTACAACAAGGTGCGGCTCGGACTGGTTTCGCACGACGCCGGTGGCTTGACGGCGAAGGATTTTGATCTGGCGGCGGCGGCGGACAAGGTGGGATCGGCGTAATTGCGGATTGACCGGCATTCCCTCAGGGGCTACTGCGGAGGGTTATTCTCTGCAATAGAGTTGACCAGGTGGCGTCCCCGAGGGTCTGAACAGAAGAAACAGCCCGTCTGGAGCAGACGGGCTGTTTGGTTGCAGGGTTGAAATCGGCCTAGTTCACAGTCAGCGTAAACGTCTGGGTTGGCGCCGGAGTCACCGCTGGGCTTCCGGTGCCCGTGACGGTGAATGTGTAGCTGCCGGCGGTCGTTCCCGGGGTGCCACCACCGCCGCCACCACCGATGCTGCCACCGCCACCGCCGCATCCCGCCAGACTGCCCAGGGCCACCAGGACCACGAGCACGCCCAGCATGGATTGCCAACTGCGCCTGCGGGCCGGAATTCTCAGAAACACCATGAAGGCCAGCACCGCACCGCCGCCTGCGCCTGCCCACCCGCCAAAACCCGGTCGTTCAAGTTGGGCGACGGCCGCTGTCGTGCTGATATTGATGGTCCCCGTTCCGGTGGTGGTTGTGGAACTGAGGGCGACCGATGATCCACCGGATGCCGCCGCGCACGTAGGCAAGTGAACCGCACCTGTGGGCGAGGCTGTGAGCGCACAGGTGAGCGTCACCGTTCCGGCATACCCGGTGGTGGAACTGACAGTGATCGTCGAGCTGCTCGCGCCTCCGGCAGTGACCGCAGCCGGTGTCGTGGCAGTGAGCGCATAAACCGATGCGGTCACAGTGACCGATGAGGTGCCAGTGGCTACTGTGTATGTGGAATCGCCACTATAGGCGACGGTCAGAGTGTCGGTTCCGGCGCTCAGGCTGTTGGCGGGAATGGTAAAGGTATAGGTGCCTGCCGCAAGAGCCTGGGCGGATGACGTGTACCCACCGCCTGACAGGGTTACCGAGCCCGTAGGCGTCGGGCCCGTCCCTGCAACCAGTGCAACCACACTGAGCGTCTGGCCGGAGTTCAGCGTGGCCGACGCGGGAGTGACAGTGACCGTAGGCGTGAGGGGATTGGCAACTGTGACCGTTGCCGAACTGCTGGCCGTCGTGTACGTTGTGTCGCCGCTGTACGTCACCGTCAGGGTATCGACTCCGACGCTGAGGCTGTTGGCCGGAATGGTGAAGGCATACGAGCCGCCGGAGAGCGTCTGCGCCGTCGATGTGTAGCCGCCTCCCGACAGGGTCACAGTGCCGGTGGGGGTGGCCCCTGTGCCGGTAACCTTGGCGGTGACTGTGAGCGGGGTCGTGGTGTAGATCGTGGTGGCCGAGGGAGTCACCGCCACCGTGGGCGTGAGCAGGTTGACGGTAACGGTTGTAGTACCGGTTCCCGAGCTGTAAACCGTGTTGCCGCTGTAGGTGATCGTCAACAGGTCTGCGCCCTTCGCCAGGGAATTGGCTGGAATGGTGAAGATAAAGGCACCCGTTGAATTCAAGGTCTGCACCGAAGACGTGTAGCCTCCGCCCGATAGCGTGACTGTGCCCGTCGGGGTGGCGCCGCTACCGCTCACGGAGGCCGTCACTGTCAGGCTCTGGTTCACATTGATCGTTGTGGGAACCGGAGTTACCGTGACTGTCGGCGTCAGGGAGTTGGTTACGGTAACGGTCGCCGAAGCGTTGGCTGCCGCATAAATCAGGTCACCCCCATAGGAAACTGTGAGGCTGTCCGTTCCCGCGCTGAGTTTGTTGGCCGGGATGGTGAACGAATAGGCGCCGGCCGCAAGGACCTGCGCTGGGGCGGTATATCCACCGCCCGACAGCGTCACGCTGCCGGTGGGCGTGGGACCGGCCCCCGACACAGTCCCCGTTACCGTGAGAGGAACATTGGACTTCAGGCTGGTTAGCGAAGGCGTTACGCTGACCGTCGCGGTTGAAGCATTCACAGTAATGCTGTTAATGGTGGTCTTGGTGGCGTAAGTCGTGTCGCCACTATAGGTCACGCTCAGGTCAAAAGTGCCGAGGACCGTGAACGAACCGGCCGGAACCGTGAAGGTGTACGTACCGGTATTGGAGAGAGTTTGCACGGGAGATGTGTACCCACCGCCTACGAGGCTGACTGTACCCGTGGGGGTTCCGCTTGTTCCTTGCGCCGTAACGACCACCGACAGTGAGTCCGTGGTGGTCAACACCGTTTTCGAGGGAGTTACAGTGAGAGTCGCGGTTGGAGCATTCACCGTGATCGAACTGGTTGTCGACGTGGTGGCGTAGGTCGAATCGCCGCTATAGGTCACGGTCAGGTCAAACGTGCCGAGTGACGTGAACGAGCCGGCCGGAACCGTGAAGGTGTACGAGCCGGTATTGGAGAGGGTTTGCGTGGACGTGTAGCCGCCGCCATCCAGAGTGACGGTTCCCGTTGGGGTGCCGCCGGTTCCCGTCACAGTGACCGCCACAGACAGGCTCTGCTTGGTGGTCAATGTGGTTGGGGAGGGAGTTACGGTGACCGTGGAGGCAGTGCTTCCGGTGGAAGAAATCCAGAAATTGACGAGCTGAGTCGCATCCACGCTACCCAAACCCGTTGCCAAATCGTACCCCGCGGTGGTGTCGTATCCGGTCAGGAAGGGGTAACCGGCCGTGTTCAGGGCGCAATTGGGAGTGGCGGTTGTGCAAACCACTGAGATGTTGCCCACCGTCACATCATGGAAGACTGCTGCGGCATGGCTGCCGTTGTACAGGTCATATAGATTTTTCGCGGCCTGTCCGAGCCGGCTGCCCGCCTTCTGCTGCACCAAAGCCAGGATGCCGGCGAAAGCCGGAGCAGATGTCGAAGTGCCGCCGAATCCCTGAAAGTAGAACTGGTTGTTCGACTGGGTCGTGCAGTTGGCCGTTATCGCAACTCCGCTGACTGTGCCGGTGGTGTCCGTGCACACCAGCCAGGCAGCGGAGTCGAATCCGTTGCCGGCCATCAATGACACGTCAGGCAGGTCGCGCGCGCCGTCCGCGGGGACCCCGGTTCCACGCTGCCAGGATGGCTTAGCGTAACCGCTGGTGCATGTTCCCACATTGATAGCGGTCGTGTTGGTGGAGCAGGCGCTGACGCCGCCGCTGCCGGCGACAATGTTGGTATTGCCTTTGTTATCAGTGTACGGAGCGCTGGCGCTGATCGTCCCATCGGTCACAACAGAGTCGTTCCAAGTGGATTCTGGAATATACGACTTGGCCGTGCGGTAAAAGCTGCCGGCATTTGAGGTGCCCGCGTACGTGGTGAAGGCATTCGGAAGGGCATTGAAATCCGTCCCGCCCACCGCGATGTTATAGGGCGTGGACGCGAAACCGCTGACCTGCAGTCCTTGTATTGCCGAAGTCTCCGTGCTGTTGTTATCGCAGCCCGCGGAGCCGTTGTCGCCCGTGGAGACGGTGACGGCGATTCCCTGCGTCGCCGCCTGCTTCCACCAACTGTTGATCAGGGCGTTTTGCGCGGTCGTGAGTCCCAGTTCGCACGCACCAAAGCTGAGGCTGAAAACGTCCACCGTGTTGTCGTTGATGGCCTGCTCAATGGCGCTGACCAGGTCAGTGGAGGTATAGAAATGGATGGTCGCGCCTGGAGCCATGGCGCCCGACAGTTCAGTGTCGATGTAGGCCTCGCCGGTGTCGGTTGTATCGGTTACCCCGTCGACGTTTGTGTTGATGGGCTGTGTCGAGTTACCCAGAAATCGGTTGCGGTAATTCGCTACCGTAGCGGGCAGGATGGGCGCGTCGCCTCCGATACCGATGGTTACGCCCTGTCCCGTATAGCTCGTTCCCGAGCTGTAGTTGGCGTTGAAGGTGTTCGGGGTGTCGTAGATGGTTGCGGCGTCCCCGGCTACCATATAGAGGAAATAGGCTCCTGCGCTGCCCGTCGTGAGTTGGGGCGTAGGACTGCTCGAGCTTTCAGGCCCTACCGGCACCAGCCTGCCCAGGTCCGGATCCAGTTTCCCCAGTCCGCCGCCCACGTGATGGGGTCTGGGTTTTATGGTGTCCAGGTGGGCCACGCCCACGACTACTGAAGCCAGCGCCGCCGGGATGCTGGGATCGGTCACGTTGGAAACGAACGTCTCCCCGTCGGCGTTGAACGAGTGGATGGAGGTGTGGAAGGCTTCTTCCAACTGGTTCACCGTTCCGGAAAAGGCAATATTCGTGCGGCCCGGCGACACCTCCTCAAGCTTCAGCCCATGCGATTCCAGCCAGGCCACTACGGCCGCAACGTCAGAGTCGGCTGGCCCGTACAGCTTGCCGAACTGCTGAGGCGTAAGCCACTTGCGATAGTTGGGCGACGACTTGTCCTGCAGCTCGGCCATGTATTTGTCCAGGGCAGCCTGCTGCTCGCTTGATGGCGACAACACCAGCCGGACGTGGGTGAGCTGGGTCGAGCCGGCCACTTTGCCCTGGTCAAACTGCGCCCTGGCCTTTGACGGCACATTGCCCTTCAACGTGGTCCGCGAGGACTCATCGACAGGCCCGCTGATGCGCGGGGCGACAGCGGGACTCTGCGCCCAGGATGCCGAACCAAACAGTAAGACACCGATTATTGCGATAAACGAGAGAAACCATAGGCGACGCATCGTTAAGCACCCGAGCCTTTCTTTTACCACTCGAAAAACTCAAAACCGTACTCATAACCAAGAGTAAAGAATTATCGGCGTTTGAGAACGACAGACTTAAGATCCTAGGATTGAGGGCAATCATAAACTTACATCTCGTCGCCCGCAAAGATGCCCGAAGATTTATTTTCTGTGACTCTGGATCTCCCGACGGCAAGGAGACGGACCGCTCACTGATTTCCTGTCCCGAAAGGCGGCAGGCTCAGGGAGGTTGATCTTTCACATTTTGGGTCCAACTTCAGACTTTCCCGACCGTGTTCTGCGACAATGGTTGCAATCATGCGGGCATCGCTCTTTATAACCTGCTATAACGACACACTCTTTCCGGAGACAGGCCGGGCGGTGGTTTCTCTGTTGGAACGGCTGGGCGTCGATCTGGAATTTCGCGCGGCTCAGACGTGCTGTGGCCAGATGCACGCGAATACCGGCTTTCGCGGCGAGGCATTTTCACAGGCTAAGCGGTTTGTCCGGCTCTACCATGACGCCGAGGCAGTCGTCATTCCCTCGTCATCCTGCGTGGCGATGATTCGGGACCAGTACCCAGGGCTGTTTGAAGAGCTTGGCAACGAGGAGTTACGCGAACAGTTTTCGGCGCTGCTGCCCAGGGTGTTTGAGCTGAGCGAATTCCTCATCGATCGGGTGGGAGTGGAGGACGTTGGGGCGTATTTCCCTCATCGCGTTACGTATCATGCAAGTTGCCACGGCGTGCGCGCTCTGCATCTTGGCGACAGGCCCTTTCGATTGCTGGCCAAAGTGCGCGGACTGGAATTGGTGCCGCTGGAGAATCCGGATCGCTGCTGCGGCTTTGGCGGAACATTTTCCATCAAGAATGCCGAAGTTTCTTCCGCAATGCTCTCAGCCAAGCTGCACGACGTGCTGACAACGCGCGCGGAGTATTGCACGGCGCTGGACAACAGTTGCCTGATGCACCTGGGCGGCGCCATGCATCGCGAGTTCGCAGGCGTGAAGACCATTCACATGGCGCAGATATTGGCCAGCACCGCAGCTTCACCGGTGGAGGTGACGGCATGAATCATCCGGCGACTCATCCGGTGATGGACCCGCGCCTTGCGCCCACCTTTCCGAAAGCGGCGCTGCCCGTGCTGCGCAACACGCAGCTGCGCAAGAACGTGGAGCACGCGACGGACGTGATTCAGACCAAGCGCAACCGCCTGGTGGCAGAGAAGGCCGATTGGCAGGAACTGCGCACCGCGGCTTCAGCCCTTCGCGCGCATGTGCTTGAGAACCTCGCAACCTACCTGGAGCAATTCGAAGAACGCTGTACCGCGGCCGGGGGCACGGTGCACTGGGCCAGCGACGCCGCGGAAGCACGCGCGATCATTCTCGACATTCTGCGCCAGGAGCAAGCCAGCGAAGTCATCAAGATCAAGACCATGACCTCGGCCGAGATTCAGTTGAATCCATTCCTTGAGGCCAACGGAGTGAGCGCCTTCGAGACCGATCTGGCCGAGATCATCCTGCAACTGGGCGGCGAGGAGCCGTCGCACATCGTCGTGCCGGCGCTGCACGTGAATCGCAGCCAGGTGCGCGAGATCTTTGCGCGGCGCATGGGTCTGAAGAACCTCTCCGACGACCCGAAAGAGCTGACCAACGCCGCCCGCACCTATCTGCGGCAGAAGTTCCTTGCGATTCCGACGGCGATCAGCGGGGCCAACTTTTTGATTGCCGAGACCGGTTCTGTAGCCGTGGTCGAATCTGAGGGCAACGGCCGCATGTGCCTGACGCTGCCGCGGACGATGATCACGCTGGCCGGGATCGAGAAGGTGCTGCCGCGCTTCCAGGACCTGGAAGTGATGCTGCAGTTGCTGGCCCGCTCGGCCACAGGCGAGCGCATGAACCCCTACACCTCTCTGTGGACGGGCGTTACTGCCGGCGACGGCCCGCAGAGCTTTCACGTGGTGCTGCTGGACAATGAGCGCTCGTCGATCCTCGCCAAAGCGAAGCAGCGGCAGACGCTCAAGTGCATCCGCTGCGCGGCCTGCATGAACGCCTGCCCGGTCTACCGGCAGACCGGCGGCCACGCCTACGGCTCGGTCTATCCGGGGCCGATCGGCGCCATCCTGACGCCGCAACTGATGCAGATGAAGTTCGCGCAATCGCTGCCCTACGCCTCGTCGCTCTGCGGCGCTTGCTATGAAGTCTGCCCGGTGAAGATCAACATTCCCGATGTGCTGCTCGAGTTGCGCGCGCAGGTGGTCAACCAGGAGCGTGGGAGGGCCGCTCGCTACTTCGATCCCATGTACGTGGGCCTGCGAGTCGCCAATCTGCTCTTTGCCAAAGCCTGGCTCTTTCATGTGGCGCAGCGGTTGGGGCGCATCGGCCTTGGGCTGTATACCCGCAAGGACGGGTGGATTCATTCGCTGCCCGGCATCGGCGCGAAGTGGACGCAGACGCGCGACCTGCGCGGCCTGCCGGATGAGAGCTTCCATGAGTGGTGGGCAAAGCGCGGCTCCCAGCCGGGCAAGGAGGGCAAATGAAGGCTCCGCTCCAATCCCGGCAGCAAATCCCCCGGCAGCGAATTCTGGAACGTATCCGCGCGGCAACCCTGGATTGCGCCCAAGACCCCGCGATGAGGGAGGAGGCCTATGCGGCGCTGCCCCGCGCCTACACTCGCCACGGCCAACTCAGCGCCGAAGCCCGGCTCAAGCTGATGATCGAACGGCTCCGCGAATACGATGCGGAGGTGGTTGAAACCACACCGGAAGCCCTGCCGGACGCCATCGCGGCCCAGCTTGCGGCCAGCGACAAGCATTCATTTCTTGCACCCCCCGGAACTCCGTCCGAATGGATGGTCACGGCAGCGTGGAAGATCAGCGGATTGGAGTGGACCATCGACCACGGCCTCGCCACCGCCGAGATCGAGCAGTCTGAAGGCGTGGTCACCGCCGCCTCCTGCGGCATTGCCGACTCGGGAACCATCGTACTGCACCACTCAGCGAGCGAGGGCCGTCGCGTGCTCTCGCTGCTGCCCGACTGGCACCTTATCATTCTCCGCGCGAGCCAGGTGGTGGAGACGCTGCCGGAGTACTTCGCCCGTTTCCAGCAGCCGTCAGGGCTGGTCACCTGGATCTCCGGACCCAGCGCCACGGCGGACATTGAAATGACACGCATCAAGGGCGTCCATGGACCGCGCTTCCTCAACGTGATCCTGGTGCGCGATAAGAGTTGATTGAGATGAACAATGACGTAACGAATCCAGATCAGAGATCGGTGGAAACCGGCTCGGTACAGGTGAGGTAAACCATCATGGCGTCATCGGAATCAGCAGTTTTCGACCGGGCAGTGCAAGCTCTGGATTCTTTCCAGATCGAGATTCCCTCCTGGGGATTCGCCAACACCGGAACCCGCTTTGGCAAATTTACCCAGCCCGCCGCCGCTTCCACCATCGAGGAGAAGTTTGCCGACGCCGCCGAGGTCAACCGCCTCACCGGAGTCACGCCCACCATGGCTTTGCACGTCCTGTGGGATCTGCCCAACGGCCTCGGCGACGTGCCCGAGGTGCAGGCTCTGGAGAAAAAATACGGCGTGCGCGCCGGCTCCATCAATCCCAACCTCTTTCAGCATCAGGAGTACAAGTTCGGCTCACTCTGCAATCCTTCGCCGGCCATTCGGGAACAGGCATTGAGCCACGTGCTCGATTCCATCGAGATCGCCAAGGCGCTCGGCTCCAGCGAGCTCTCGCTGTGGCTGCCCGACGGCTCAAACTACCCCGGCACGCAGAGCATCCGCAACCGCATCGGCTGGCTGGAAGACGCACTGCGCTCCGTTCACGGCCACCTCGAGCCGGAGCAGAGGCTGCTAATCGAGTACAAGCCCTTTGAACCCGCCTTTTATCACACCGACATCGCCGACTGGGGAATGTCTTCGCACCTGGCGCGGGTGGCCGGTCCGCAGGCCCGCGTCTTGGTCGATACCGGCCACCACCTTCCTGCCCAGAACATCGAACAGATCGTGGCCTGGCTGCTGCACACCGGCCTGCTGGGCGGCTTCCACTTCAACGATCGCCGCTATGCCGACGACGACCTCACCCTAGGCTCCATCGATCCCTACCAGATCTTCCGCATCTTTCACGAGATTCACACCGCCCTGGCCGAGGGACTGGGCAAAAGAATCGCTTTCATGGTCGATCAGAGCCACAATCTGAAGGGCAAGATCGAAGCCACGGTGCAGACCGTGGTCACCGCGCAGGAGCTATGGCTCAAGGCCGCTCTCGTGGATCGCAAGCAGTTGGCGGTCTATCAGCAATCCTGCGAGCTGGTGGAAGCCGAGGAGCTCTTCCGCGGCGCCTTCTGGAGCGATGTGCGCCCGCTCGCCGCAGCCTGGCGCGTGGCGCGTGGCTTGCCCGCCGATCCGCTGGCCGCGCTGCGCTCCGGGGGTTACGTGGAGCGCGCCGCCCGCGAACGGGTCAACCGTCACTCGGTCGCTGTTAGTTACGCATGAAGTGGTAAGTCGAATCAGCGGCCTTCCTTCTTGCGGAAGGTCATGCACAGCGAGGAAACCAGTGCCCAAGACAAAGATCAAGCGGCTGTACCTGATTCCGATTCTCTCCAAGGCCCTCGACGTGATCGAGCTGCTGGAGGAGAACCAATCCCCGGTTTCTCTGGAAGATGTCTTCCAGAAGACGCGGATTTCCAAGACCAGCGTCTATCGCATCCTCAAGACGCTGGTGCATCGCGGCTACGTCGCCCAGACGCAGAGCGGCCTTTACCGGCTGGTTTCGCGCCCCCGGCGCCTGCGCTTCGGCTTCGCGGCCCAGAGCGCGGAGATGCCCTTCTCGCAAGCCGTGGTGCAGAGTGTCACCGCCGCCGCCGCCGCATCCGGTGTGGAACTGCTGCTGCTCGACAACCGCTACGATCCCGGCGTCGCCATTCAGAACGCTGAGGAGTTTGTCGCCAAGCGGGTGGATCTTGCGCTCGAGTTCCAGGTCGAAGAGGCGGCAGCGCCGCGTGTGGCGCATATCTTCAAAAGAGCCGACATTCCCCTGGTCGCTATCGACGTGCCCCACCCCAACGCCACCTACTTCGGCGTGGATAACTTCGAGGTGGGTTATGAAGCTGGCTCGGTGCTGGCCCAATTTGCCCTGCGCCAGTGGAAAGGCAATGCAGATTACGTGCTGGGCGTGGGGTTCGCAGAGGCCGGCAGCTTTGTCCAGAGCCGCATCACCGGTGCATTCGACGCAATCCGCCAGCGACTCGAAGAGATTCCCGTTGACCGCTTTGTGCAGATCGAGGGACGGGGCATGCGCGAGCCAAGCCGCCTGGCGGTCGCCGAATTCCTCCAGAGCCACCCCCGCGGCGAGCGCTTCCTGGTGGCCGCCGCCACCGATTCCAGCGCCCTCGGCGTCCTTGACGCCGCCCGCCAATCAGGCCGCGAAGAGCAGTTCGCCATCGTTGGGCAGGACTGCATTCCCGAGGTGATGGAGGAGATGCGCTCCGGCCAGAGCGCGCTCATCGGATCGATCTCGCACGAGGTTGAAAGCTATGGACCCCGGCTCATTCAGATCGGCATTGCCCTCTTGCGCGGCCATGCCGTGCCCCCCTATAACTACGTCCGCCACCGTGTGGTCACCCCGGAGTCACTGATCACCGAATCCGAGGATGATCTGCGATGAACCGCATCGTGGAAGCGTCTGCCGGCCTGCAAGAACCTGCCCGCATTGCCATCGACCTGGGCGCGGAAAGCTGCCGTCTCTCCCTGCTGCGCTGGCAGAGCGGCAAACCCGCCATCGAACTCATCCATCGCTTTGCCAACGCTTCCGTGCATCGCGGCGCATCGCTCCGCTGGCCTCTTGAAACCATCCTGGCCGGTCTGGAAGAGGCTTTGCGCAAGGCAGCCGCAGCGGCTCCCGAAGGCGTAGCCTCCATCGCCGTCGACGGCTGGGCCGTGGATTACGTTCGCCTCGACTCCGCCGGCCAGCCTCTCGCCGCGCCCTTCTGTTACCGCGACGAACGCACCATCGCCGCCAAGGAGGCTGCGGATGCGATCGCCGCGCCCCCGATGCTCTTCCGCCGCACCGGCGCGCAGCCGCTTCGCATCAACACCCTCTACCAACTGCTGGCCGACGCCGCCTCCGGAATCGATCCCCACGCTCCCTGGCTCCTGCTGCCGGAGTACGTTCTCTACTGGCTGGGTGGCCGCCGCGCCGCCGAGTACACTAACGCCACCCACACCGGCCTGGTGGACATCGAGAACGGCGGCTGGTCGCGCGACCTCTTCGAACTGCTCGGAATCCCCCTCGACGCCGCGCCGCCCATCGTCCCAGCCGGAACCATCCTGGGCCGCCTGCAAGGGCCGCTGGCCGCCCTCCCCGCCTTTCGCGGCACGCAGTTGATCGCGCCCGCCTGCCACGACACCGCCTCGGCCATCTCCGGCATTCCTGCCCCCCTGCATTCCACCGCCTATATCTGCTCCGGCACCTGGTCGCTGGTCGGCACGCTCCTTCCCGCTCCCATCACCAGCCATGAGGCCTTGAGCGCGCGCTATACCAATCAGGGCGCGGCTGGCGGCGGCTTCTGCTTCCACACCAACGTCAACGGTATGTGGACTCTGAAGCAATGCATGGACGGCTGGAGAGCGCAAGGCCGCCCCTGGACAATCGAAGATCTTGTCGCCCAGGCTGCCGCCATCCAGACGCCGCCCGCCGCCATCGACATCGATGCTGAGCCGCTGCTGCTCGACGGCAAGATGCCAGAGCGCATCAACCACGAGTTACAAGCTCGCGGACTGCCCTGCATCCCTGACGTAGCCGGCAACGAGCCGCTCTTCGCCCGGCTGATCTTCGAGAGCGTGGCCAGCCGCTATGCCCAAGCCCTCTCCCAGTTGCAACGGATGCTGGGCCGCAAGCTCGAACGCATTCACATCCTGGGAGGCGGCAGCCGCAACAAGCTGCTGACGGAACTCACCGCGCTGCGCACCGGCCTGCCGGTCGAATCCGGCCAGCCCGAAAGCTCCACGATCGGCAATCTGGCTGTACAGTTAGCCGCCAGCGATGCCCATACACAACCGCTTGACCCGGAAGCCATTCGTCGCTGGGCCGCGCTGCTCTGCCAAATTCCTCAATAGAACAGGAGAATGAATCGTGACAATCCTCGCGGGAATCGGATGGCACGTCGTTGGCGCGGCCTTTGCCGCATCCTTCTATGCGCCTATTGGGAAGGTTAAGGAGTGGTCCTGGGAAACTACCTGGGCCGTAGCCGGAATCTTTTCCTGGATACTGCTGCCGATTTCCGTGAGCTTCATGATCCTTCCAGACTTTCATAACTTTTATGCTGGCTTCAGTGCGCATTTGCTCTTGAAGGTGGCTCTCTTCGGAGCCATGTGGGGCGTCGGTAATGTGAGTTATGGGCTCACGATGCGCCATCTGGGAATTTCCTTAGGCGTCGGCGTCGCCATCGGTGTCACGCTGATGGTGGGCACGCTGATGCCGCCGCTGCTGAACGGCCAGGGAGCAATGCTGTTTACGACTAAGAGCGGCCTCTACACCATGGCCGGCGTGCTGGTTGCTCTGATGGGCGTGGCGATTGTCTCCTATGCCGGCCATCAGAAAGAAATGCAGCAGCGCGGAGAACTCCAGGAATTCAACTTGAAGCTGGGACTGCTGCTGGCGGGCTTATGCGGCGTGTTTTCCTCCGGCATGTCCTTTGCCATCAACGCCGCCAGACCCATGGAATCCGCCGCGCTTCATCTGGGCGTGAATCCGCTCTACGCGGCGTTACCGAGTTATGTGATTATCATGGGCGGCGGCGCGCTGGTGAATCTGAGTTACTGCTTCATCCGTCTGGCCGCGCTGAAGAGGATCTCCCTCCGCGGCGATCTCTCCCAGGCCGGGGGAACGCTGCTCATCAACGGCGCTCTGGCTGCAACGGGAGGGATCATGTGGTATCTTCAGTTCTTCTTTTACGCCTGGGGCGCGGCTAACATTCCGCAGCGCCTCTTCTATGTGAACTGGATGCTGCACATGAGTATCTATGTTCTGTGCGCCGGCCTGGTAGGCCTCGCCCTGAAAGAGTGGAAAGGCGTGCGGCGAAGGACGATTCTCATTCTTTTGATTGGAATGTTAGTGATCATTGCAGCCGCCAATCTGGTTGGGCTTGGAATGGCATTGTAAATAATCTATTCACAGCTTACTTTGGCAATTCAAGGA
The DNA here is from genome assembly GCA_003151435.1 of Acidobacteriaceae bacterium. Lineage (GTDB taxonomy): Bacteria > Acidobacteriota > Terriglobia > Terriglobales > Acidobacteriaceae > Telmatobacter. The sequence continues at coordinate 11,552 of PLXP01000029.1, read as the reverse complement.
GGATTTTCGATGAAGAACTTCAATGCAATGCGCCGCGATCTTCTTCGTACCGGCGGCATCGGCATGGCGGCGGCCGCGATTCCCGCCGTTTCATTTGCGGCTTCGACGGAGGACGGTAAATCAACTGCCCACCCTGTCACGCACCTCTTTGACGTACGCACTTATGGTGCGACAGGAGACGGCAAGACGCTGGATACGGTGGCCGTCAATCGCGCAATCGAAGCCGCGGCCGCCGGTGGCGGCGGAGTGGTCCTCTTCCCGGTGGGAAGCTATCTCTGTTTTTCGATCCGCTTGAAGAGCCAGGTCCATCTTTATCTGGAGCAGGGCAGCGCCATCGTGGCCGCTAACTCGCCGCGCGAGGACGAGCAGACCGGCTACGACGGAGGCATCTATGATGCTGCCGAGTCAAATACCGCATGGGACGCTTATCAGGATTACGGCCATAACCACTGGCATAACTCGCTGCTCTGGGGCGAAGATCTGCACGACTTCAGCATCACCGGTCCAGGACTGATTTGGGGCAAGGGGCTCAGCTTCGGATTGGAACGTGCCTCCCGCGGCGCCTATCCCTTCTACATTGCCGAGCAGCCCGGAGTGGGCAACAAGGCGATCGCGCTCAAGAATTGCCACAATGTTTTGTTGCGCGATTTCTCCGTGCTCAAGGGCGGCCACTTTGCCTTGTTGCTGACCGGCGTCGATAACCTGACCATCGACAATCTCAAGATCGATACCGATCGCGACGGCATGGACCTTGATTGCTGCCAGAATGTGCGTGTTTCCAACTGCACCGTCAACTCGCCCTGGGACGATGGCATCTGCCCCAAGTCGAGTTATGCTCTGGGTTATACGCGCCCCACCAAAAACCTGACCATCACCAACTGCTGGGTAACTGGAACCTATGAGCTAGGCACGGTGTTAGACGGCAGCTTCAAGAAGTTTGCGCCGGAGCCTCGCATTCCGCGCACGGGCCGCATCAAATGCGGCACGGAATCCAATGGAGGCTTTATCAATATCACCATCTCAAACTGTGTCTTCGAAGGCTGCCAGGGCTATGCCCTGGAAACCGTCGATGGCGCGCTGCTGGAAGACATTACTATCACCAATACGACCATGCGCGATTTGGTCACCTGCCCAATTTTCATGCGCCTCGGCGCGCGCCTGCGCGGACCCAGGGAGAGCACCAGGGTTGGAACGATGAAGCGCATCCTGATCAGCAACCTATCTTGCTTCAACGCGCCGCAGAAAGTAAGTTCAGTTCTGACCGGCATACCGGGTTATGCTATTGAGGATGTGAAGCTATCCAACATATATATCCAGACCGCTGGAGGCGCGACGGACGAGATGGCAAAGATCGAACCTCCGGAGTTAGAGAACAAGTATCCGGAGCCATCCATGTTCGGCGCCATGCCTGCCTCCGGCTTTTTCCTGCGGCATATGCGCAATGTGGAGATGAGTCACTTGGAGATCGCTAACGCCACTCCCGATGCGCGTCCCGCGTTTTATCTGACCGATGTGGAGCGGGCGGATTTCTTCGCCGTCACGGCTCCTCGCGGGGCCGATGGAGCCTTCGCTCTGCGCGGAGTTAAGGACTTGCGTATTGGCTGGAGCAGGGCTGCTGCGGATACAACGCTGAGCAGCGCCGATAACAAGATGCTGTAAAAGAAACTTATTATCGCAACGCCTGAAACTGATTCATGGACGAGATCAGGAGTTACTCAGCAAAAGGCGCGGCCGAAGCCGCGCCCTTGCTACACTCCAGCTTCTTCAGAAGCTTTCTAAGTCCATCACCCAGGCTTTCACCAAATCCATCTCTTTTCCGCCAACTAGTTCCATGCGAACCAGCTCCTCGTAACAGCGGATTAGATTAGCTCCGAGATTCTCCGGCCCTGCTTCCAGCTTCAGCGCATCCAATTGAGTTCCGATTTTGCTGTTGTTCAAATACCCCGGCACCTCATCGGCAAAATCCTTCATCAAGTTATGCTCATTCCGCTGCTGATATACATCCGGCCCCTTGAAGAGCACACTCCAACCGTTCTCCCAGGCAATGCGCTGCGCCACAAAGCTGCGCCAGATATCCGTCATGCGGAAAGAACAGTAAGAAGGCAGATACATCAGCGGATACGCCGCTGGAAACCAGGCCGTATTCTGGCTATTGAACGGGCACCACGTCCCGCGCCCCAGAGCCAGCCGACGATCTGTTCTGAAGGAGATTGGAAGCGGCAGCAGCAGCCGGTAAATTGCGTCCACATCCGGATCCTCATTTGCCAGTCCCTGCTGAATCGGACAGTCTAACTCGGCCTCCGGGAGCTTCTCAAACTCCGGCAGCGGCTTCTGAATTGCATCCAACGGCAATCCCCGCGGCCAGATATTGGCCTCGGTAAAGTACCCATAGACGTTTGTCCATCCGTTCGCGGAGAGCGCCGGTGCACGCGGCCGCTGCGTTCTAGCGTTCCAGAACTCCGGCAACGGCTGATTGTCGTCATCGGTCTCAAGCAGCATACTCGGCCGCTTTTGGATCGCCAGCAAATAGCCGATGTTTTTCCGCGAGTAATGCCGCGCGGGCATAAGTTCCGCTATCTTGAAACCCGTTGCCCGCTGCTGTTCCAGGCTATAGAACTCGCACCCATCAATAGAGAAATCAGCCGGGCTGGGCACGTCGCCTATCACGTAAAACGAAAATCCGCGCGCCTTGCACTGACTGGCTAACTCGCGCATCTCCGAATTCGGCGCGGCGATGGAAGTAACGATTACACTGACGGGGCCTTCAAATGAGGAATTCTTCACAGTTGCTCCTTGAGACGAAGTTGAAAGAGGCGCCATAGTTGCCGGAAGGCTTCCTTGAGCGCGGAGGCGCCGAGACGCGGGCTTGCTGCGCGGTAAGTGATCGGCACCTCGACAAACTTCAGATTCCGGCAATAAGTCTTGATCTCGGTCTGAAAAAAGTGCGCCCTGGACTGAATTCCCCGGCCAATCACCATCGCAAGCGTCTTCCGCGAAAATAACTCGAATCCGCTGGTCATGTCTGTCTGCCGCGTGCCCAGCAGCAGGTTCGCCAGCGCGGTTCCGCCCCAACTGACAAAGCGGCGCGTGAGCGAGCTTTTTTCAAAGCGGCCGATAAAGCGGCTCCCGAAGACGCAATCCATTCCTTGTTCCATGGCAGAAAAAAACTGCGGAATATCGCTGGGCTGATGACTGAATCCGGCATCAATTTCCAGAATCCAGTCGCATCCGGCATCCAGCGCCTCTTTGTAGCCGCGCAGATAGGCGTCCACCACACAGCGGTCTTCCGGAGCCCACACTACGCGCAAGCGCGGCTCACTCCTCTCCAGTGCGCGCATATTGTCGAGGCTCTCGTCCTTAGTGACGCGATCAAAAACCGCGAAGAAGGTAACCTTACGAAAGCCCGAACACTGCTCCAGCACCGCCTGGCAAAAGGCGACCGCCTTGTCTCCCTCGTTCGCCATGGGACAAACGATGCCCACCTCGACCGCGCCGCGCTGGAGCGCCACCAGCCGCGCGACTCCGCTGTCATCTTGAGCCTGGGTTTGCACAAATCCCAAATCTGCCAAGAAGGCCTCTATTCGTGCTTCAAACTGTATCTTGACACTATCAATTCTAAACTACATAAGGGAACTCTGAGATCACGCGGGAGCAGGCGGTCCGGAGTTTCACGGCAGCGCGGAGTTACGCCGTCGCGCGATGCTGCTCGCGGCCGCCCAGGCGCACGCTGATCACTTTTGAGACGCCCGGCTCCTGCATGGTGACGCCGTAGATCATGTCGGCCGTTTGCATCATGCGCTTGGAGTGGGTGACCAGCAGGAACTGCGTCTCCCGGCTCAGCGAATGAAGCAGATCGGCAAGGCGTCCGACGTTGGTTTCGTCCAGCGCCGCGTCCACTTCGTCGAGCGCGCAGAAGGGGCTGGGCTGGAACTGGAAGATGGCTACCAGCAGGGCCAGCGCGGTCAGCGACTTTTCTCCGCCCGAGAGCAGCAGCACATTCTGCAGCTTCTTGCCCGGCGGCGAGGCCACGATCTCCAGGCCGCTCTCGGCCTGGTTCTCCACGTCGGTGAGGCGCAGGAAGGCCTGCCCGCCCTGGAAGAGCCGCGAGAAGACCTGCGCGAAGTTCTCGTTGATGCGGGCAAAGGCCTCGTCGAATTTGGTGCGCGAGATCAGATCGATCTCCTTGATGGTCTGCTGCGTGTTCTCGATCGACTCCATCAGGTCCGCGCGCTGCGCCCCCAGGAAGCCGTGGCGCTGGGTGGTCTCCTTGTACTCGTCCAGGGCCATCATGTTTACCGGGCCCATCTGCTCGATCCTTTGACGCAAGCTGCGGCAGTTCTCCTCTTCGCCGGCCAGCTCCTCGCCGGCCGCGCGCGCGATCCGATCATCGGCGCGCAACGCGGCGGCCTCCGCATTGACCTCGGCCACGCAGCTTGCCTCCACGTGTTCGAGGTCGGATAGCAGCTTGGAGCCTTCGCTGGAGCGGCTGGCGCGCTGCTCGCGCAATTCATCCAGCGCGGCCCGTCCGCTCTTGAGTTGCGTCTCCATGGTCGCCAGTTGCAGGCGCAAAGCCTGCGCCTGGCCGGCCAGCGTCTGCGCCAGGGCCAGCGCCTCGGAGCGCGCCGCTGCCAGTTCCTGCTCGCGCTGGACCAGCTCGGCGCTCTCCCGGACGCGCTGCTCGCGCTCCACGCTGGCCGCACTCCGCTGTTGATCAATCGAGAGCACGCGGCGCTCCAGGTCGGCATGGAGACGGTCGATGCGCTGGAAGGCAGCCTCAGCCCCGCGCCGCCGCTCTTCCAACCCAGCCAACTCCGCAGTCACCTGCGCCGCCTCCTGTTGCAAGCTCTCGCGCGTCTGCCGCAGCAAAGCCAGCTCCGCCTGCAACTGATCGAGAGCTGCCTCGGCTGTGCGATGCTCGGCTTCCAGGCGCAGCATCTCCTCGCGCTTCTGGCTGATGCTGGCGCTCTTGGCCTCGCGGGCGTCCTTATTGCGAGCGGCCTGCGCCGTCCACTCTTCCAGCCGCCGCTCAACGCGCTGCGTCTCACCTTCCATTTGTTTGAGCGACGCGCCCTGGTTGGCGGAGTCGCGCTCGGCCAGCCTGCGTTGCTCGCTCAGCGCCTCCAGTTGCGCGGCCTGCTCCGCGATGGCCGCAACCAGCGCCGCGGCTTCGGTCTCCGCCTGCGCCAGCTCGACCTCCAGTTTGCCCAGGCGGTTCTCGGCTTCGCGCAACTCGCGCTTCAGCGCCAGCGGTCCTTCGCTGGAAGGCTTGCCGCCGGTCACCGTGGCGTTGTGGAAGCACTCGCCCTCCGGCGTCAGGAAAAATGCGTGCGCGTAACGCCCGGCCAGACGCAGCGCTTCGCCGGAGTCTTCCACCAGGTAGCTGTACTTGATCTTCGGCAGAATCGACTCCAGCGGCAGCTCAAAGCCGTTCAGCACCCGGATCGAGTCCTTCAGGGGGGTCACGCCGGGGGCGCTGATCGTCTCGTTGCTCTCCTCAAAAAGCGCGGCTTGCTCTGCCGAGTGAATCAAGAAGGTGGCGCGGCCATCCACGCCCGACTTGAGCAACTGAACGCCCTGCTCGGCCGCCACCCAGCTCTTCACCACCACATAATTCAGTTCCTCGCGCAGGAACTCGTCCACCACATCCTCATGCTCGCCGCTCACTTCGATGAAGTCGGCCAGCGTGCCCACCGGCGCCATGCCCTGCGCCAGCGCGCCCGGCTTCAGCAGTCGTCGGACGGTGTCGGTGGAGTAGCTGTGGTTGCGAATCAGCGATTGCAGCGAGTCGCGCCGCCCGGTTAACTTGGCAGTTTCTCCGCTCAACTGATTTACGTGCGCACGCAGTGCGGCTTCCTTCGTCCGGTGAGTTTGCAGCGCCTCGCGCAGCGCCGCAATCTCGCCCTCCAGCCGCTTCAGCGTCTCCGCCGCGGATTCGTAGCGCAGCCGCGCCTCTCCGCTCTGCGCGCCCAGATTCTCAAGCTCTGCCTTCGCCTGGCTCATCTCGGCTTCCAGCCGTGCCGCCTCGCGCTCCAACGCCGCCAAACTCTCTTCGCCCTGCGCCATGTGGTTGCGCTCGTTGCCGCCCAGCGTCAGCAAATGCATCACCTGGCGGCGGCTGGCCTCCAACTCCCGCTCCGCTGTGAAGACCTCTTCGGCCGCCGTGCGCGCCTCCTGCTGGCGCGCCTCCACCTGCTGGCGAAAAGTGCGCGCCTCTTCGGCCGCCGTCGCCATGAACGAGCCCTGCTGCGTCCGTTCCTCGGCAATCCCCGCTAGTTGCGTGCGCGTCTGCTCCAGCTCGGCGCCTGCCGCCGCGATGCGCGTCTCCAACTCGGCCACACGCTCCGTATTGGCGCGCTCCCGCGCCGCCGCCCGCTCCCGCTCGACGGCCGCCGTGTTGGCGCGGTTCTGCGCCTCCTGGCCTTCGCTGTCCAGCTCGTAGCCCCGTTCGGTGAGTGCGTGCTGCTCGGCCTCCTCCGCCTCAATCTCCGCCGCCGAGCCGTTGATCCGTCCGCTGAGCGCGGCGATCTCCGTGTCGAGTCTCGATTGTTCGGCGTCCATCAGCGCCATGCGGCTGGCCAGCACCACGCGCAGACGCCCGCGCAACTCGTCGCGCACCGCGGCAAAACGCTCGGCCTTGGCCGCCTGCCGCTTCAAACTGTTCATCTGTCGCGTGACTTCTTCAAAAATGTCGTCCACGCGCGCCAGATTCTGCTTGGCGCTCTCCAGGCGCAACTCGGCCAGCCGCTTCTTGGTCTTGAAGCGAGTAATCCCCGCCGCCTCTTCGATGATCGCCCGCCGCTCGTACGGCTTGGAGCTGAGCAACTGCCCGATCCGCTCCTGCCCGATGATCGCGTAGCTCTCCGGCCCCAGGCCCGTGCCCATGAAGATGTCCTGGATGTCGCGCAGCCGGCAGAGCTTGCCGTTCAGCAGGTACTCGCTCTCGCCGGTGCGGAAGAGCCGCCGCGTCACCACCACCTCGCCCTTTTGCGGCGTGCGCTGAAACTTGCGACGGCGAATCTTCAGCACCACCGCCTGCGGTCCCTCGCCGCTGCTCATCGATTGCGGCTGTTCCGGCGAGTCTTCGTCGAGCGCCTGTCCCGGCTGCTCCTGGGCGATAATCTCCTCGGCTTCATTGGCCCGCTCGCGCCGCGCCGCCTCCTCGTCCCAGTCGGTGGGACCGTCGTGGTCCACCAGTACCAGCGGTTCCACGGGAATCGGCCCCTCGTAAGCCTCCGGATCGACCATGGTCAGCGTCACCTCGGCCATGCCCAGCGCCTTGCGCTCCCTCGTCCCGGAAAAGATCACATCCTGCATGTGTGTGCCGCGCAAGGATTTAGCGCTCTGCTCGCCCAGCACCCAGCTCACCCCGTCCAGAATGTTCGACTTGCCGCACCCGTTCGGCCCTACCACCACGGCAATCCCCGTACCCGCCACGGTCAACTCCGTGCGGTCACAAAAGCTCTTGAAGCCGAGAATGTGGATCTTCTTTAGTTTCAGCATCGTTTCTCCGGGTGGTACGGGCAGCGCTTCCTGCATTTTCTACCGTCATGGAACGCGGGTACCCCATCCTTCGCGCTCTTTGCGAAGGGTGTGAGACCGAGCATCCTCTTGGTCCGGGCAACCCGCCGCCACGCTCAAAGCGCAGCGGAAAACTTGCCCTCCGATTCAAACTCTACGGTCCCTGGAGGGCAGGGTCAACGGGGGAGGGAGGGGTTTTTGTGGATAAGAGAGTCCGCAATTACTCTTCTTGGAAATTCCTGTAAAAGCAGTGCATAATTGGGCTTTTCATAGAGGTTTAGTCGGTTTTTTGCACAGCCACGGGAGGCAGGGTCTGGGCATCTCTGGGTGCATTCCAATCCGAAGGCAGTTGGCCCCACCGCAGGTGGTCAGGCGGCCAGTGGCCTGATCTTTTGCCGCCTCTTCTGTGATTCTGTCCACAGATCGTACTGGAGCTGGGCCTTGGAGAAGAAGTCAGGGGAGAGCGCCAGAGCCTCGCCGAGGCGGATGCTGAGGTCCATCGTCACGGAGGTGCGGCCATTGAGGATGCGCGAGACGGTGGCGCGCGCAACGCCGATATGCTCGGCAAGCTCGGTTACGGTTCTTGCGCCTAGAAACTCCTTCAGCAGTTCCCCTGGGCTGGCCGGATTGTGCATCATGGTCATTGCGAGGAGCCCCAGATTTCGATTTTACGTCCAGTGAGCCGAAGGCTGTTGGCCCCACCGCAGGTGGTCAGTGCCCCGGAATCATGCCCCACAGCATCACCAGGGTCATTCCGATCACGATGATGCTGGTGGACCAGGCAATCACATTCCATAAGCGCGAGTTCTTGTGCTCGCCCATCAGGTCGGAGCGGTTGATCAGCAGCAGCATCAGGATGATGATGACCGGCAGCAGCACGCCGTTCAGCACCTGCGAGAGAATGGCGAATTTGATCAGTTGCGAATCGGGCAGCAGAAGCACCGTGCCCGCGCCGCCGGCGATCAGCAGCGCATAGAGCCAGTAAAAGACCGGCGCCTCACTGGGCGATTTATCGACGCCGGACTCCATGCCCAGGCCCTCGCAGACGGTGTAGGCAGTGGAGAGCGGCAGAATGGAGGCGGCGAAGACCGAGGCGTTGAGCAGGCCGAAGGCGAAGAGGATGAATGCGTAGTCGCCGGCCAGGGGGCGCATGGCTTCGGCGGCGTCGCTGGCCACCTGAATGGCGCCCATGCCGTGCACGAAGAGCGTGGCGGCGCAGGCCACGACGATGAACCAGGCCACCACATCCTGAAAGAGGCTGCCCACCGTCACGTCCAGGCGCATGGCGAAGAAGTTCTTGTTGCTGACGCCCTTCTCGACGATCGACGATTGCAGATAGAACTGCATCCATGGAGCGATGGTGGTGCCGATCATGCCGATGGCCATATAGACGTAGGCTTTGTCGCGCATGACGGATTTATCGGGCAGCTTGACCGTGGCCCTGAGCGCTTCATGCCAGTTGGGCTGCGAGAGCACGCCGGCGAAGATGTAAGCAATGTAAACCACCGAGGCGACCAGGAAGATCTTTTCCGTTGTCTTGTAGTTGCCCTTGACCACCATGAACCAGACCAGCGCCGCGAAAAAGGGCACGGAGATGAACTTGGTCAGGTGAAAGAGCTGCATCGAGCCGGCGATGCCGATGAATTCAGTGACGACGTTGGTGTAGTTGACGACGACCAGAGCCACCATCAGCAAAAAGGTGAAGCGCAGACCGAACTCCTCGCGGATCAGGTCGCTCAAGCCCTTGCCGGTGACCACGCCCATGCGGGCGTTCATCTCCTGCACCACGGTAAGTGCGATGGTGATGGGAATCATCATCCAGAGCAGCGCGTAGCCGTATTGCGCGCCGGCCTGCGAATAGGTGAGGATGCCGCCGGAGTCGTTATCGACGTTGGCGGTAATGAATCCGGGGCCNNAACAGCAGTATCCGGATTCGCCAACGCTTCCACATCTTCGCCGGTTCCTAAGGGGGATTCATTTACGGTTTCCTCCCTGACCATAACAGGCTAGGGCGGGGGGCGCGAAACCCGCTGGCCGCGACCCTCCAAAGAGTCGGAGAATTGGGGTTGACAAGGCATAATTACCATGGTACATTGGTACTGTTGTACCAAGGAGGCAGTATGCCAGAAGAACAGAAGAATCGCGAACCCGTCGTAGTCGAGCGCGTCCAGACCGGCGTGCGCATGGAAAAACGCTTGTTGAAAGTGCTCAAGGCCGTCGCCGAACTGAAGGAGATGACCCTCGGCGACCTGCTGGAAGGCATCGTGCTGCACGCCTTCGAGGGCAAGCCCGTTCCCTTCTCGGCGCAAACGCTGAAAGAGATTGAGCAGTTCAAGTCCATCTACGGCATGACGTTGAAGGCCGCAGACAGCCACAACCTGAAGGAGCGCAAGCCACCTGCGGTGGGGCAGACGCCTTCGGCCAGGAGATAGTAAGAGTTGCTGCAAAACATCGACTTCATCAGGGATTTCTTTGTCCGTCGAGCTCCCAAAACTGAAAGGGGTGGATGATTCCTTGCGGAATGATCCACCCCTTTGACCAACTCGAAACTGCTTTGCCTATGCCGATCTATGCAGTGGCATACACCGGTTCATCCTGCTCCTCAACGACGGCATCCGCGGTCAGGCTCAGCAGAGACTTGACCACGTCGGCGGCGCTATAGGATGTGCGGCCGGGCGCCAGGAACTGCGCTACGGTATTCAGATCGTCGCCCACGGTGACCAGCGGCGGCTCGAGGGAGCCGTCCTTGCGTACCTGCTGGTGCCCAATGTTGGCCATCAGCGCATTGCACAGGCACTTGCGTCCCACCGTCTCCTCCACCTTGCCGCCCTTGGCCACGTAGTTGGCCACCGGCTCGGCGGCGCAGCGATAGCCGATCTTGCCGTTCGGCTGGGTGTAAGACTCCCGCAGCAAGCCGATGTCGCAGACCCGTGTCCGCGCTTCGGCCACCGCCGCTTCGGAGTATGAGCCTTGCAGGATCGCCACCTTGAAGGGGAAGCCTGTCGGCGAGGCCAGCGGGTCGGTGAAGACCACACCGGAGTTGGTGACCGCCTGAGCAATCAGTTCATTCTTCAGATCGGGTCTCATGCCGGACTCTTCGCTAAAGGCAAATGCCGTGCCCACCTGCACGCCCGCGGCGCCCTGATCGAGCGCAAAACGCAGACTCTTCGCGTTGCCATAGCCCCCGGCCATCCAGAAGGGAACTCCCAGCGCGCGCAGACCCGCTATATCAACCTGGTCGCGCTCGCCGTAGATTGGTTCTCCGTTCGCGTTCAGCAGCAGCTTGCCGCGCGGCGGCGCATTGTGCCCGCCGGCGATAGGAGTCTCGATGACCAGGCCATCCACGCGGCCGGTGGCGCGGCGCAGCATGGTCGTGGCCAGCGTGTTTGAAGAAACAATGGCCAGGAAGCGCGGCCGGTCGAGCAGCGGAAGCGGACCTTGCACGTAGTCGGCGGGATCGAAGTTCATCGCCGTGTCCTGATCTAGCGCCGCGCCGGTGACCGCCAGCCGGTACTGGGCGGGACGGAGGCCAGCCAGCGCGTCCAGCACGCCGGGAATGTGCAGCGGAATGCCCGCGCCCATCAATACATAGCCCACGCCGGCCAGCATCGCGCCGAAGATCGACGCAAGGTGTGGCATTTGCACCTTCTCCAGGAAATTGATGCCCACGGGATTCTTGTGCCCATCGCGGGCCAGATAGACCTCGACAAAGTTGCTCACAATGCACAGCTCGACGACCTTGCGCACGTCGCGGCGCTGATGCATCGGTGGCAGCGCGTACGGCACGGTCGCGGCCTTGCCGCCGGGGACGTAGTACTCGTCCCAGATGCGCTGGGCCATCTCCGGGAAGGGGAAGGCATCGAGGCCGCGGCGTATGTGGCCGCCGGGGTCGCCATCACCGAGGCGGCGAATAAAAAGCGAATCAAGCGCTGTGCCGGAGACAACGCCGAGCTGACCGAGTTTGGAGACAACATTGGCCAGGCGCCAGTTCGAGACGCCCACCCCCATACCGCCCTGAATGATTTTTGGAAACT
>PLXP01000034.1:8016-9916 GCA_003151435.1 Acidobacteriaceae bacterium | reverse complement strand
AGCGGCGACGCCAGTTACGGCGCTGACCATCATCAAGAAGGTAATAACCGCCATTTGCGAGAAGTTCGAAAGGCTCGTCTCCCCCGAATATGACTGCCAATTGGTATTTGTGATAAAGGAGGCGGCGGTGTTGAAAGCCAAGTCCGGTGTTTGCGCGATTCTACCCAACGAATCAAATGGAAGTAGGCTCTGTATCCGAAGAAGGATATACCCTAACCCCATCATGGCTGCATTGGACAGCAGCAAAACCATACCGTAGCGCTTCCACGACATTTTTTCATTGGGGTCAATCCCAAGGATCTTGTACGTGATGCGCTCAAGCTTTAAGTGACGCTGCCCCGTAAACGTTCTACTCAACCATNNGTAGCGGTTAATGGGTGAATCAGCCCTCAGAATCGCTCCGGTCGGACCAAAGCGTAAAACAAGTAAATAAAAAGCCCCGCTGCTATGAGGCCAGCCAGAATGGTTATCAAGGTCCTGTCCCTCCGTTTTCTCCAGCGCAGTACTCAAATCCAAATGAGCTTGCATCGTTGTCGATCGTCTGCATCCTCAGGCTCATTGATCCGATAGTACGCAACGCAATATCAGAGTGGCGCATAATTCGCACATCACCATATAAAGACCGTGTAAAGACATCCGTTTTAGAGGATTTCGGGCGGGACATTCGTGGTTAACTTATTTCCATGAGGCTACAAACAGACAGCCAAACGGAGAAGCATTTACAAAAAGGAGCTTTCACGTTTTGAGGAGATGTATGCCGTGCTTGTTGTGCGCTAAACATACGGTGCGGCCCGGGCGATGACTGAAACGCGTACTGCGAAGTAATAATGGGCACCCAGGATGGCGAATCGCATGAAAACCCCAGAAGAATGGCTATTGGAAGCGCAAACTCAAAATAGGCGCGGACGTTTGAAGATCTTTCTTGGATATGCCCCTGGCGTTGGCAAGACCTATAACATGCTCAGCGAAGGAATCCGCCGAAGAAACCGCGGCGAAGACGTTGTTATTGGTCTGGTGGAAACTCACGGGAGGGCAGGCACCGCTGAACTCGTCTCCAGGTTGGAACAAGTTCCACTTCGTGAGATTGATTACAAAGGCCNNAAGGTATTGACGTCCTCAGCACGGTCAATATCCAGCACGTCGAAAGCCTAATGCCAAAGGTTCAGGCACTCACGGGAATCACAGTGCGCGAACAGATTCCCGATTGGGTACTAGACCAAGCCGATGAGGTCGTCATTGCTGATCTGACTCCCGAGGCGCTGATCACTCGGATGCGTCGCGGGGACATTTATCCTTTAGAGCGGGTTGAACAATCCTTAGCGAACTTCTTTCGCCCTGGCAATCTCATTGCGCTGCGTGAGCTTGCCCTTCACCGAGTTGCGTATGCCGTAGATCGAAAGCTTCATGATTATGTCAAAGAACATAATCTCGGAGGTCAATGGGCCATTGCCGAAAAAATTGCTGTTTGTATCAGCACGGGACCGCAGGCGTGCGATTTGATAGCGAGAGGGGCGCGACTGGCTAGCCTCTTCGATGCAGATATTTTTGTACTCCATGTTAAGAACGCTCGAGACGAGGAACCCGAGAGAAAACGCGCGCTCGTTGCAAGTTTCGCCTTCGCAAAAGATCTCGGAGCTAAGATCATAGAACTTAGCGGCAAAGATACTGCTGTCGCAACAGCGACGTTTATCCGCGACGAGCGCATCACTCNNCTTCGTGAGATTGATTACAAAGGCCAATTCCTTTCAGAGATGAATGTCGACGCTATTTTGACCCGAATGCCACAAGTCGTTCTGGTCGATGAGCTCGCTCACACAAACATTGAAGGAGACTCGTCGGGAAAGCGTTACGAAGACGTAATGCTGCTCCTTGAGAAAGGTATTGACGTCCTCAGCACGGT
>PLXP01000034.1:6897-7899 GCA_003151435.1 Acidobacteriaceae bacterium | reverse complement strand
TCGGAGGTCAATGGGCCATTGCCGACAAAATTGCTGTTTGTATCAGCGCGGGACCGCAGGCGTGCGATTTGATAGCGAGAGGGGCGCGACTGGCTGGCCTCTTCGATGCGGATATTTATGTACTCCATGTTAAGAACGCTCGAGACGAGGAACCCGAGAGAAAACGCGCGCTCGTTGCAAGTTTCGCCTTCGCAAAAGATCTCGGAGCTAAGATCATAGAACTTAGCGGCAAAGATACTGCTGTCGCAATAGCGACTTTTATCCGCGACGAGCGCATCACTCAAGTCTTTGTTGGGCGGTCCGCGACACAGGGGTTGAGGAGCTGGATGTACCATCTAGCCATTCACAAATCTATGGCTGAGGCTCCGAATGTCGATTTGCATATCATCTCCCGTGACAAATCCCAATCACACATGAAGTTGATATGAACTCGTTACGTTATTGTTAGGCGGTTCTCGCGTTTAATCACAGTGACAATATGAACTATGAAATGCAAATCGCTGGAGCAATCAGACGAAAGATTTGGATTGTTGGAGACGCGTCCTCTGACCTTAAGGATCTACGAAGTGCTCTTGTTGCAGACGGCTTTCACGTTCGATTCAGCGAAACGCCTGAATCGGCCCTCGCGGAATGGAGAAGATGGCAATTCGATATCGTGATCGTGGATGAAACGGTTCCCGATGTTATTGCAGCGTTCCGCCAAATCAGCGCCTGCGTCGTAGTGCTAGCGCGGACGCGCAATCGCGCTAACTGCATCGATTTGCTCGACGCCGGCGCGGATGATTGCGTCGGAACGACTTGTTCGGTCGCGGAGCTACGCGCCCGCATCCGCTCTAAGCTCAGAAATCTTTCTCCCTGTCGAACACAGAAGAAGATGAAGGATAAAACCCTGTGAGGCATACACGGTGTTCTCCGAAATGTGATTTCTGTTGGTTATTGCCGTCCGTTGGGCGCGCAAACTTGTAGCCTCCGGCACAGCTGAGCCTGCGGAAATAGCCATCG
>PLXP01000034.1:0-6771 GCA_003151435.1 Acidobacteriaceae bacterium | reverse complement strand
AAAACCACGCCGAAACACTGTGCAGGATCATCGCTCTTCTCGCAAAAGGTCCCGAAGCAGCCTCTGAGATAGGTGAATCGCTACTCAAAGGCCGTGCCTTGGCAATCTGGCGCAAATCCCTGCTCACCGGCCCCGCTGCCTCGCTGGACATGACGATAGAGTCGCTCAAACAGAGTGACGGGCCAGACCCCTGTGTCTCCATTGCATGGATGTCCTGGTCGATGAATTCCAAGATACCGACCCGCTTCAAGTAGAGATATTTTTGGCGCCTCTGCGGCGAACCGCCGGCCGGTGAATCGGCGGAGAAGTGGACGGACTTCCGAATTCGACCTGGCGCACTCTTCCTTGTCGGCGATCCGAAACAGGCGATCTATAGGTTCCGTGGCGCCGATGTGATGACCTATGTCCGCGCGCGTGGGCTACTCTGTCTCGTCAGAATGCAGACTCGTACAGCAGAAAACATTGCGGTGAGAGCCGGACAGCCTTGGCGATGCCGTTGCCAGCCAAGATGAACCCGAAATGTCTCCGCGATTCGTAGGCTGATTCTCGTCAATTTCTTTCAAGTATGGAACTATATCGACTCGGTGTCATTCCTTGGTTTCACGGGTGCAAATAGCGCCCAGCCTCTATTAGCTATATTCACGATAAACGAAAATAGTGAGGGCTCCTGCCCTACGCTCCAGGCGCGCCGCAGTGAAAAACGGCGCGTCTTGCGCTATCCCTCTAGCGGACCTGTGTCCTGTCCGCAACGCCTGCCCTTGCCGAACAGCAACAGCAAAAACCCTTCCTAAGGGGCTCCGCCCGCTCGCGCCCGCAAGGGTATCCCCAGTCTTCCGCACTGCGCTGCGCTTCGTTTGTGCAGACCAAGGGGCTTTCCACTCTCGCTGCGCTCCGTTGCAAGCCCTGGGTGATTCCCCTCCCCTTGCACTTGCTACCCCCGCAGGCCTGGGCCTGGGCCAAGGCGTTGTTGTGTGAACAACAACAGCAAAACCATTCAAACCCGAAAGGACAAAATCAAATGACCATTGCAATTTCCGCCACTTACAGCCCCGAAGACAACAAACTCCGCCTCTATGCTTCCAGCCGTCTCGACACAGCAACCTATGAGCGCGTGAAGGCCGCAGGGTTCAAATGGGCACCCAAACAAGACCTTTTTGTTGCCCCGATGTGGACACCGAGCCGCGAAGACCTTTGCATCGAGTTGGCCGCTGAGATCGGCGACGAAGACACTACTTTGGTTGAGCGGGCCGAGGTGAAGGCCGACCGGTTGGAAGACCTCAGCACCCGACGCGCCCAGGACGGAGACCGCGCACAAAACGCCGTTCACGCAATCGCCGACGGCATCCCGTTTGGTCAGCCGATACTTGTAGGCCACCACTCGGAGCGCCACGCCCGGAAGGACGCCGAGAAGATCGAGAAGGGAATGCGCCGCGCCGTCGAGATGTGGAAAGCAGCGGAATACTGGCAGAGTCGCGCCAAGGGCGCAATTCGGCTTGCCAAGTACAAGGAGCGCCCGGACGTGCGCGCCCGCCGCATCAAGGGACTGGAGGCCAGCAAGCGCAAAGAGGAAAAGAGCCAGCAAGAGGCCGAGATGTGGCTCAAACTCTGGATAGCTTGCAGCCAGGAGCAAGACAAGAAACTTCAAGCGCAAGTAGCTCTCAGAATCGCCGGAATGTGCCACCTGAATTTGGCCCGCAAAGAAGGCGACAAAGAAGGCCATCCACACACGCCCAGCGCATACGATGCGCTTACCGGGAGCTTCCCCAGCCTTTACGCGCCGCGCACACTGGACGAGGTTTTTACCGCCGCATTTGCGGCCTATCCATGCAGGATCGAACACACTCAGCGGTGGATTGACCACTACACAAACCGCATTGCATACGAGCGGGCGATGCTTGACGACCAGGGCGGAACAGTGGCCGAGCAGACCGGCCCGGAGAAGGGCGGCGCTGTGAGATGCTGGACATTTCGCGGATGGTCATACATCCAGAAGGTCAACAAGGTTTCTGTTACCGTGCTTGACAATTGGGGCAACGGTGGAGCGAACTTCACCCGCACCGTGCCGTTTACTGACCTCAAAGGCGTGATGACGAAATCCGCTGTAAACGCGGCCCGCGTCGATGGGCGATTGATTGAGAGCGCATCCAAACAGGGATTCTCTCTCTTGGACTCTACACCTGCCACGTCTCCGGTCCCGGCCCCTAAGCCGGAGCCGGAGGCCGCAGCCTCCGATGAGACCCCCGCGAAGGATGACACGGTTTGCCCGGATGGTCCAGACTGCGAAGACTCCGAATGCAGAGCCGAGAGAATCCGGCAAGGCATTACGCCCACAAACACCCGCGACAAGATCGAGCAAATGCAGAACGCCTTGAAAACCGGAGTTCAGGTAGTGGCCGCGCCGCAACTCTTCCCAACACCGCCCGCGCTGGCCGAGCGCATGGTCGAGGAGGCCGACATTCTGCCGGGTCACTGCGTTCTTGAGCCGAGCGCGGGAACCGGCGCAATTCTTGCAGCACTGCCGAACGTGAGACCGTTCGGCAGCGTGACCGCTGTCGAGATCAATGCAACATTGGCCGCATCATTGGAACAAGTCGCAGACGAAACCATTTGCGGAGATTTTCTGGAGCAAAACGGCAATCTTGGAACCTTTGACCGCATTGTGATGAACCCGCCCTTTGAAAACGGCGCGGACATCAAGCACATTCAACACGCGATGAAGATGCTGAAACCCGGAGGCCGCTTGGTTGCCATTTGCGCAAATGGCCCCCGGCAGCAAGCCACCTTGAAGCCTCTGGCCGAGAACTCAGGAGGATGGTACGAAGACCTCCCCGCCGGAACTTTTTCCAGCCAGGGAACCAACGTCAACACCGCTCTATTGCTCATCGAAAACTGACAGCCGCTCCAGAGGCCGGAGCAATCCGGCCCCCGGCCATTTTCGTCAACGCCGCCGATGCGTCATTGCCGGCGCCGCCCGCTACGCCCCCGGCATCCCACCCGCCAGTGGTGCAGGAGCCCCCCCACTGCGGACAAAGTTCCTGCCAGGGCCAAGCATCCGTACCCGCGGTCACGAGTCATTCAAGCCAGGGGCAGACCGCCAACCGTGTGCTGATCCACGTCGATAACGAGCTGGGAGCGAAGGACCTGCTCAACAACCGCATGGCCTACGTCGCCGTCTCGCGCAGCCCATACGACGCGCAAATCTTCACCAACGACCGCGAGAAGCAGGGAGCGGCGCTGGGGCATGATGTATCGCACAACCAGCCTTCTTCAACTTTGCAGAATTCGCACGGTCCCGTTTCCAGAGTGGATGATAATCAACCACAAAGTGGACGATTATCATGTCTTCTGTCCGGCCTTCTGTCAATATCCGGTCCAGCCGCGCCTATTGTCACTATCGTTCCACGGTAGAACGATAGTGATCCACTGCCGGCATTGGCGTCCAGCCAAGCGGACGCCGGGCAAATGTACATGAACTACGCCCGTCACCATTGGACGAAGCCAGGCGAGAATCCGCCACTTGGCCTGATTCTCTGCGCGGAGAAGGGTGCCGAGGAGGCCCGCTACGCCCTCGAAAATCTCCCCAACAAGATTCTTGCGGCAATCTGGGCACACTCTTGCACTCTACGCAAAAAGTGCCAAACCTCCGCTGTGCAGCGGAAGAAGTCGCAGAAAGGTCGAGGGCCAAAACTCTGTTCCAGACCTCTGCTGTCCACCGGGAAAGGTGGGAAACCGACGACCTCTGCCTCGTTTGGGCAGAGGTCGCGGTCAAATCAGGTAAAAAAACGTGGACACGTTAAGGACACAATAACGATGACCAAGGGTGTCTCAGGGTGCTAAAACGGGCCATCCGTGCCCCCTGATTACTTGCAGTTACGAGTTGTCTCTTCACTGGCAAAGCATCACCCACTTTGAAGCTTCCTTCACTATGCCTTTACCCCATGCACTCCAAGGTTGATGTCTGTTCGACCCAACCCTCTTTCCAAGGTGCCGTTCGCTCGTCGTCGAAGGGGATGCCGTTCACTCGCGCATCACCGCCGGCGTCGAATAGGAGGCCCCAGGTCTCCGGATAGTCGTCTTCCCCGCCTTCTGCCAGAGCCTTCTTGTGGCGGGCCAGCTCCAGCATCTCCGTGTCGGCGTCTTCCCAACCGACACGCCAGCAGTGATGCGCTCCGTCGAAGTCAGGGATGGCCGTGAGACGCGCCCGATAGCCAGCGGCGTACTCGTCTTTGTTCCAATGTCCGTTGAGCGCTGCCAGTCCCGGATGGATCATCATTCGTGTCTCCTCTGTCGGTTCCCTGCTGTAGTTCTTAGTTCTAAATCATTGTGCTTCTTTAGACGAGCGACCTTGAACTATTTCATCAAAACAAACGTTGTAGGCACATGTCGCACAAGAGCGTAGCGCCAGTTGAATAGACAAATCTGTTAGGTTATTCTTCGTTCCATGCGGATCATGGCTTGCATTTGCAAGAAAAGAAGGGTAGTTTTTCTTGCAGAATGTGTGGGACTTATATGCGCCAAACAATTGAAAATAAGGCTAAATACAGAATTCGAGGAATGGGAGGAGGATGGGCGTTTTCGCCGCGCGACTTCCTGGACCTCGGGGGCCGCCCCACTGTGGATTCGGCGCTCCACCGGATGGAGAAGCGGAGCGAGATTCGCCGGGTCATCCGCGGCATCTACGACTACCCGCGCTTCAGCAAGTTCCTCGATCAGAACTTGAGTCCTGATATTGATCAAGTTGCGCGGGCGTTGGCGCGTAAATTCCGCTGGCGAATTCAGCCCAGCGGGGCCACCGCTCTGAATTTCCTAGGGCTCTCCACCCAGGTTCCCGCCCGCGCTGTCTACCTGTCGGATGGGCCAGACAGGGCTTACCAGGTCGGTAATATGGCTCTGGTTTTCGAGCATACGGCCCTGAAGGAATCAGGCGTTAAGCTGAAGGAGAGCGGTCTGATCGTTCAGGCGCTCAAGTCGCTCGGCCAGGAGCGGATCACCCCCGAGGTCATTTCGAAGATTCGGAAATGGTTGCCGGAATCGCTGCGCGCCAAGGTGCTGGCGGACACCAAAACGACGACGGGTTGGGTCTACAGCGCAATCCAGCAGATCACTCAATAGGAGCTTCATGATACCCGGCAACCTCGGCGGTGGAGATCGAAGTCCGATTCCGCCCGTTTGCAGGTGTGGTGGCCAGTGGCGTTTGATAGTAGTGCAGTTCCCGAGTAGACGACACGGCCGGAGCTCGCAAGATCAGGCCGTGTCGGGGTTGGAAACGTGACTCGGCCTGTTGGCGTAAGTTGACCTTCGGTTTTAAGCGGGGAGCGAGCTGATCGCTGAACCCTGCCCCGCTCCGGTACCGATCCTGAATAGTGGCGCTAAAATGAACGAGCCTGTCTGGCTATCTGCGGCCCATGCGATAGTCCATGTACAGGATGTGAGCTTTGATTTGGTCGCCCGCTCTGTATTGCGGGAGCTGCGCCATTTTCATCATGTGGAGGATCGCGCCGGGATTCCCATCGCTCCATTCAACAAGCGAAGGCAGGATCGCTTCCAAATTAGATGCCCACAGTTCGATCCTTTCCGCCTCGCGTCGCGCGAATTCCAAAGCAATCTGCGGTGGCGGGTTTTTCAATTCCATACGCTCCGACTTGTTTGCACACAACGGGCGCAGTGCGCCTATATCCTCCATATGCGGAGATCGTGATGCAAAAATCACGGGGGTGCGCCCGTAGTAGTGCAAGTCCTTGATCATCCCCGTTACAACACGGGAGGGAGCGTCGAGATGGTCGAGAACCATCAGAAAGGGATGAGTATCAAGCGCTCTGTGGATGATGCCCTTCAAGGAGGATGTGGACAGAGCAGAGAGGTTTCCGGGAACTTTCATTCCGTCGTCAGCGGAATGCAATGCCTGGAGCAATGTGAGAGCGAATTCGCGCGGCGATCGCATACTTTTGCCAGCAGTCGGCATACCTGCTCACCGGTAGCCTCGACCGGCTTGCGGCCCAGGCGCTTGCCCTCACCACGAGCGCGTTCGAGACCGGCCTTCGTTCTGCGAGAGATCTTCTGCCGCTCAAGCGCGGCCCAGGTCAGAGCGACCGCTGTCTGGATGTTTCGCATTTCGCGCAGCTCAGGGTCTTCATCGATCCGCGGATCGTAGTCGAGCCAGCCTTGCCCAAGGCTAACGACCCGTACTCCGTAGCGGTCCAGCTCAGCCAGGTGAGCGAAGCCGGCTGCAGCTCCCTCCCGTGTCAGGCGATCCAGGTCGGTTATCAGAAGAACCCGGAACCGCCTTAATCGCGCATCACGCAACAATGCGAGGAAGGAGGCCCGGTTTGCGCTGGTGCCCGTTTCTTCATCCGTGTATTCACGAAAGATCTCGAAATCCCGCGATACCGCCAGTTCACGCAGCTGCCGCACTTGGTTGGCTACCGTCTGACGGCCATCGTCGGTCGACACCCGCGCGTACAGCGCTGCCTTCACCGAAGCGGCGTTCAATGAGGTGCGGCGAGAGGCCATGCCAAAGTGTGCCACAAACGGTCGTTTATGCCCACCCTGTTTCTGAACCCAAAATGCACCGAAACCCCGAACTTCTGAAGCAGCCACAAACCGCCCGTTTGTGGCACACTGTCAGAATCGAGCCGTACCCGCCCTTTCCCAGTCAGTCATCTGCCGCACGTCAGAACGAGAGTGTGACAATCCAACACGAATCCTTACCGTGGGTGTTGCTGGCTGCGGGTTCCTGCAAAATTCTATTAGAACCTGTCCAGAAACTAAGGT
>PLXP01000045.1 GCA_003151435.1 Acidobacteriaceae bacterium | reverse complement strand
CTGACAGCAAGTTTTACGAGCGCAGTGGACTACGCACGCCACATCCACATCGAGCGGCGCAAGGGAACGGATATTCCCTATATGGCGCACCTTCTGGGGGTTGCATCCTTGGTTATGGGCGAAGCCGGGCACGCTGGATTCCCAGTCACAGAAGACATGGTGATCGCCGCTCTGCTTCATGACGCTGCCGAAGATCAGGGAGGATTGCGACGGCTGCAGGATATCGAGCAGAACTTCGGCCCTAATGTAGCCCGCATGGTTGAGGGACTTTCAGACAGTCTTTCCGAGGACTCCAGTAAGAAACAATCCTGGCCGGAGCGCAAACAAGCCTATATCGAAAGGCTTCGCGGAGAGCCTGCTGACGTCCGGCTCATCTCCGTCGCCGACAAGATCTATAACGCAAGAGCAATTCTCGAAGACTATCGAGAAATCGGGCCACGGGTATGGGAACGATTCAAGCGTGGGCGGGCAGAGCAGATCTGGTATTTTGATGAACTCCTAGCCGTTTACAAGTCGACTGGAACGAGCAGGATTGTTGAAGAATTGGAGCGTGTAGTCGAAGAGCTCAGGCAAATATCAGCAGCGGAAACGCTTTGATGGACAACTATGGGCACAGAGATTTCGAGTAGTGCGCGCCCCGTCCATTTGATCAACCGTACGGACTTTCTTGCATCGAGAATGACGGGCAGGTCAGGGTTGGCTGATTTGCAGCAGTCTCACTTTCTGCGAACAGGCCGGGGCACTCATCGACACGGTCAGCAGACATTCTTCGAGTTCTGAGTGTGCGGTTTGCTTTTCGGAAACTACACCACTGTCCCCAAAGACTCTCCTTTCCCGCTTCACGTATATGTGGCTGTACAGCCCGAAGTCCCTTATCGAACTCCCACCATCGCAAGCAGGGCCTTGCCGTCGCGCCCACGGCGTGGCGTGAAGGGAGGGAGAGAGGGGGAATGGGCTGCGCGCGATGGCGTACACCGACAGCGAAAAACGCTGGGGAAGATGGGTCTTCCTTGGCGGTAGTGGCCCAATTGGGACTTCGGGCTGTACAGCCGCATATATGGGTAGGAATGTCCGCTGGGCTTCCGGATAGACCGGAACTCTACCAATCACAAGTTTTTCCGGATCAAGTGTGGTGCGGCCGTGGCAACGCTATGATTTATCCGGTTGCGTGGCCGAGTCAGCTGGTCGCCTTCCCGGCTCTCTTCGCCGCCTTGGCCGCCAAGGTCTTGTTCGCCAAAGCCGCAGCGCGGGCCTTCATGCCCCGCGTTGCATTCTTGTCGACCACGATCCTCCAGCCCACTTTCAAGTCAGTGGGGAACTCCCGAATGCGCGTGCCTGAAACGTCCAGTGAGTCCGCCTGCAAGCGCTTGGGCAGCGACGTGAGCGGGGTTTCCGACAGGTCCGCAATGCCGTCAATCATCATGTCAGGCGCCAATTGCAGGCCTTCGATGCAGAACGACAGCTGCAAATTGCCGCGAATGTGGGTGCCCGGCGAGAAAATAGGCGCGGTATTAAAGAATGACAGGTGCCCGGTGATCACCGAATTCGCCGGCAGGGTGCCGCTGAGGATAAGTTTGGTGGCTTCTTTCGGAGTGAAATGAGGCCGCTGGTTGCGGTTGCGTCGTCCCTGCCGGGGTTGCCGCGCAGGAACAACCGTGCGTAGAGTTGAGTTCCCGCGCATAAAGTGCTCCTAACTGAAAGAATATCGGCCTGAGAGACGCGCCGCGCAACTCCGGACCAGGCGTTATTCGGAGCGCGCGTACCCCAGCCATGACGATTCATGGCCCAGCAGGGTTGTACGTTGCATGCGATTCACGGCCGGTGCGCTCAGCGCGCGGCCGTCAGTGGTTCTGTGGACACACGTGCGGCGCACCTGGCAGGCTGCTTCATCAGCCAACCCTCGATTGCCGCCATCACTTGTTGGTGCACGAGGGACTCCGTGTCGCTCTCGCTGACCGGAACCAACAAGGTGCGCGGCTCGTCCGCAAGCAGCGACAGATAGGCGCGCTGGACCAGGCGCTGGGCTCGGTAATCATTCCAGGCCTTGCCGCCCTGCTTACCGGCTTCGGTTCCGAGGCGTTTCCGCGCACGATCGAGAGCCCAGCCGATGTCCTCGTAGGCTCCGCCCGCGCCGTCGTGAACGAGCTTCCCCTTGGCTACCAGCAGCACCGTGATGTCCGGCATCGGCCCCCGATACTGTCTCCATAGGTCCAGAATCGATAAGGAGGTGGGAGGGTCATAAACGGCCGCATAGGCAAACGCGGAATCCGAATACCGATCGCAGACCACGGTTTTGCCGGCTTGAAGATGTGGCTTCAGGCGCGAGACGTTGTCGATGTGGTCCACCAGCAGATAGAGCTGCTGCGCACCCGCTGGCAAGGTTCGTCCGGAGCCCTCCAGGTGAAAGACCGCCTCGCGCACCGAGGGCCCCAGCGGGGATCCGTAGCCGGTTTTGCCGGTGCCCGGCTCCTTCGTGAAATGCACCCGGTGACCGCGGCTTTCCAGCACGTTGGCCAGCTTGGCCACCTGCCTGCTCTTGCCAAGGCCGTCGCAGCCTTCGAATGTGATGAAGAGACTTGTCGTCATGGTCAAACTCCTGCCGTGCAGCGAACCTGCAGCGTGGTGAAGAGATAGAGGCAACCGTTAAAATCGGCGGCCCAGAATGTCAAACTGGGCCGCCACCGGAGACACCATGGCTACGCCACGATGCTCGCCAGCCGTGTCGAGTCTCTTCCTTGAAAAGCAGTGGACTCGTACCGGCCAGCGATACCTTTCCTACTTTGGAGATGTGTTGTGAAAGCATTCCAGCATGCGGCCAACGGCGGCGCTGTAGGTGCCGGCGCTGTCCTCGTCGTACTGGATGCGAAGCCGCTTGATCACTCCATCCTGCAATAGCCCATTCTCGAACTGACGGGTATGGAGCGTTGTTGCAGAAATGTCATAACTCATCGGCTGCAAGGCGCGGCCGGTCACGATCGCGGACGAGTCCTGGTCTGTGAACGACTTGACCTGCATATCGAATATCTGCGGAAGCCCCCAGGAGCCTAGCACTGAACCATACACAGCGAAGGAAGCGTGTCCATCCCTCGAGGTGAAGATCTCGACGTCGCTCTTTGGCGTCGACGGCTGCTGCGTAAAGAGGTTGGGGTCATAGCACAAGGAGTAGCCGAATCGAGTGTTCATATGGGTCGTATAAGGAATGTACTCGACCTTTCTCTTTGCGGCCTCCTTGGTGAGCAGCAGTAAGGTTCCGTAGCCAAACTGGAGTCCTACCACGACAAGCAGGGCAATGAGAATGGACTTGAAAGATCCCCTACTTCTTGACGTCTTGTTGTTGCCTCCGCATGCGCAGGTGGTTCCGCAGCCCGTGCAGGTCTTTTGATCGCTGTTGGCAAATGTCACGTGTACCTCCGAGTGCAATGGGGCCTGGATGGGCCCCGGGGAAACGCGGTTAGGATTTGACCACTTCAAGAGAGGTTGGACTCTCCCAGCTCAGGCCGCGCGAATCGGTGCGGGAACGACGGCCGCGCTTCTGCTCCGCTCGATCCAGCGATGGTTGAAAGTGCGCAGTTCCTCAAACCACACGGCCACATCGCCTGTTCTGGCTCCAATAACGCTGTGGAACTGGTCGCCGTTCCTCACGGAAGTGTTGCGCATGTACTCGCCAATCTCCCCTGTCAAGCACACCATGGGAAGATACAGCCACGCCGGGGTAATGGCGGTGGCAAGCTTGTCTGCGAGACAGAGTTGAGAGACTGGCTGACCGCTTGCCTTCGCGTAGTCGCGGGAGTGGAGCAAGGTAAAGTCGCCCCACTTGTTTCCGAAAAGCGCGCGCATCACGCGTGCCCCGCATTCTGGATGCCGTGCACCGCTGAGACCGTCCAGGTCCGTGCAGCCGAAATAGCCGATATCGTGGAGGAAGAAGGCAAACCACAGCCGCGCGTCGAGTGGGAAACCAAAAAGCCTGGTCCACGCGATTGCAACCATGATGGGGTGGAGAATGAACTGATGAGCACCGTACAAAATGCTCTTCGAACCGATTGTCATAAGAACCTCGTTTAGCACACAACATCTTTCGCCGTTACTGGACGTGAGGATGTGGGCGTCTCGTTGGTGTTGCTGCCGATGACCGCCTTCGCATGAATGCAACCATCTGCCGCGTGGTCTGCTTCTGAGATCCGAAGCGCGGTGCGCGGCTGTGCCGGAGTGGGGTGAGTCGTAGCGTGGAGGCGGCCAGCACATGCAGCTCGTCGAGCCTGCCGGCGGACAAGTGGTAGCGCACGCTCCAACGGAAGGCTGGCCTTCCGTCGAAATCTCACAATGGCTCGGCGAAGACGCTCACAGCTGCATCTCGTGATCCTTCCCATATTCGAGTGTGCCTGCCTTCCAATCCGCTTCAAGCTGCTCGAAGCCTATGAACTGAGGGTCACGGTACTGGTATATGAAGCAGCCGCCTTCTGTGGTGAGCTCAATTGCGCCGGTGCGTTCGAGCTTCCTGAGAAACTTGACGACGCCTGAGTGCTCCTCGCAGGACAGCTCTACGTCGGCCTGGTAGAGCTGCTTGTTGTCGGCGTACAAAAATTCGATGGTGTATTTCTTTGTTGTGCCATCCATCGTGCCTCCTGAAGATGCGGAAGTCGCGCGCTATGGGGTTCCGCCGTATGAGATGAAAATGAAGTTGTTGCCGCCTTTAGCTCGCGCGTTTTGATTTGTGCGCTTCGTAGCATGCGCGACAGTAGACAGGGCGGTCCGTCCGTGGCTGAAACGGCACTTCAGCATCCTGACCGCACCCCGAGCAGACGATGCGCACACCAGCCGTTGCCGGCTGCTGCGCCGCAGGTTGCGCGTCCACTCCGCGGTCCTCGGATGCGGCCCGCAGCTGGCGCCTTTTTGCCCGACAGGACCTGCATCGGACAGGAGTCGAGTAGTTGTGCTCGCGAAAGTATTCCTGGTCCTTGACGGTGAATGGGAAGATGTCGCCGCAGTCGATGCACGTGAGGGAGACGTCGGTGGTCATGCCGAAAAACTAGCGCAAAACACACTGAGAGGGAATGCCACGAAGACAAAACCTTCAATCCTCTCGTGCAGGTTACGGCGCCTTCAAATTGCCATCTGCTCCCTCCCCTCATGTGGTTCTAGCGAACCGCGTGCTTGGAAGGATTGGGCAGCCGAGGGCGGAGCGGATCATTTCTTTGGTGCAGCCTGCCCAGCAACGGTACATGCGTGGCTCGGCAACGGAGATTGAGAGGTGAGTTTCATGCCGATCCTCGCCGCGTTGNNGGACATTCCCTTGGTGAGTGAGTCGAGTTCTTTCCAAGTGACCCGTTTGACATCGCGAAGGAGCTCGAGCTGAGCGTCAAGGGTGGGCGCGGCATCCTCGAACCAATACCGTACCTGGTTGGCACGATGTATCCCTAGAGGGCCGCGAATAGCATTGCCAAATTCTCCCGGCTGGAGTGCGTCCTGACGAGGGAAAACCTCAATCCCGTCATCCTTGTTCTGCTTGATCGCGACACCGAGGCGGCGCGCTGCATTCAAGACGTAGAGCCGGCAGAGTTTTGATGGCAAAGGCTCTGCAAGGAAGATCCAGAGATGGCCCCCGCGGCGTGACCGTTCCATCAGGGCCTCAATTCCATCTTCACGGAAGGCCTGTTGGAGCTGGAGGAGATCTCGGCGAGCTTCAGCGTAGTCGGCATCGATCGCAGTCCACTTTGAGCGCTGCGATTCGGGATTGATTGCGTAGATGCCGATGGTGAGCCGGCCCTCAAGATGGCCTTGAACAGTGGCAACGTCGAGGCTGAGAGGTTGTTTCGACCCCCGGTTGCACGCCTTGTAGAAATAGAAGCGCCCAGATTTCTTGCTTGGGTAGTGACTCTGGCGCAGGTAAGCTCTGCGATTTGCGAACATGTGCATGTATTCGGCGGCCTGGGCGTGAGTCACCGGCAGGATCACCGCAGTCGATTGGGTGGACATTGGCAGACTCCTTTGGCAATACCATCAGGTGAGCGCAGATTTTGTTGGGAGCAAGTCCGGCATGCCTGCTGGTTACCTGTAATGGTGGGTGGCTTGCACCGAACGCTAGATTCCCTCTTCCTCGGGCTTAAAGACAAGGACGCCACGCGGAATCATTCTGTGGAAACGACGTTATGGAGCGCGGACACAAGAAAGAACCCCGATATATGGAATGTGAATGATCATCGTCGTTGCATGGTGCGCGCAACACGGTTGATTCGGAAAAGTTGTGGTTGATTCTGCTAAGCCGCGTACTTCAATTGCAGCGTGGCGATCTTGACATTTCGCAAGAGTTGTTACCTAATAAGGATGTTGAAAGACCTACCGCGAGGGGCGGCAAAGGGCGGTTCGCTAGCAAGGTTAGGCGAGCACAGTCGCTAGGCACGCGGGAAGTGATGCTGTGGGAGATACCTGTTGCGCATAGCGCTCTTGGCCCACGGAACCTGCCGGAAGTGGGAAAAGGCAACACACCTCCGGAAGTCCGGTGAAATAACCGGCGTGGATGCTGAGCCCCTTGCCAAGGAGTGCGTCCGGCACTGACCCCTGTGGGGGATGAGCGACAGGACGGCTCTGCCGGAGCGGGAGATGGATGTACCCGCAACGGTGCAAAATGGTCCAACCCAGCGAACCGGCGAGGCGCATAGAGCTAGGCTCTTGCGCCTCGACTGGATTTAGAACGAATATTTCAGCGTCTTTCGCCCGCTACGATCGGCGCATGCTGCGAACTTGCCTTCGAGCGCGCCGAGCCAGAGCCTGACTCCCGCCAGTGTGGTCGGTGCCAAGGTCAGTCGAAGCCCGCGATGAAGTGTCTCTTCAATGCATTCTGAGACTGCTGTTGCTCGGCTGGTCCAGCAGTGGTTCCAGATGCATTTCCTTGACCCTTGGTGGCGGAATCGAAAACGGCACCCCAATCACCATCAGTTCAAGCTGCAGGAGTGGCACGTCGAGATGAGGTGGGTGGTGTGCGTTTGAAAGCGGGGATCGAAAGTGGATCGATCGGCGACCGGGCCAGGATGTCGTAAGCTCTCTGCTTCGGCCGATGAAAGAAGGAACAAGCTGCTTGGATGAAGCGTTTCAGCATGGGACAAAGCCTGCTTTCCGCGAAATGCGCCTGCTTTGGAGCGGGCGGCTGGTCGAGGTGACGCTGACCGTGTTGGGTGAAGTTGAGCGTCAGACTCCACGGCGTGTGGACCGGAGAGGGAAAAGACTTGTTGGCAGCGTGCTTTCAGAACAGTATCTCTTGAAGCATGGGTTGGATGGTGGCAGCATTCCCTGCGGAACAGAGACGGTACGCTCAACCTGCTCCTGGGTCTTCGTTGCCTGTTGGACACCAAAGGCCATGCCCAATTCGTCGAGCATGCCAAGATACAACACACGAAGTTTACCGAGTTCTTCGCTAAACGTTTTGCGACGTTGCGGAGTGAGGCTGTTGGACTGTTCCCATCTCGCGATTAGGATGATCGTGAAGCGCAGACGTCCAAGCTCTTCAGCGCTGCCGGCGAGCAATGCATCCGCTTCATCGTCTGCATACCGGGAGTCCTGATCGAGCGAGAGTACGGCGGGTGTGAAGGTGGACACTGGCGCCTCCTGGTGAACCTGGTGAGACAACTGGGTGGCGACTCTCCCGTTCGGTGTGCATGATGACGTCCGCGCATCATATATATAGGTGGGACTGCTCATCGAGACAGGAATGTTGTGGCGAGCTTTCGTACTCGCCAGCCCTCGCGCGTGAGGGACGATACGCGCGCGCGTTGGACATCAATCTTGTCGGCGCTGAATGGAGAGGCTCAACGCCGGAAGCCTGGTGGCAGGGCTGCTGTTTAGACAGCTGTGGGCGGGACTGCTGCAATGCAGCAGCGGAGTGAGAGGGGAAATGTGCGGCTGTTCATCCTAAAAAGGAATCCCATCGTCTCCAGCATAGTCGGTGTCGGTGCCGTAGGTCGCATCGGCCGCATGGCGACCGTTGCGCTTGTTGACGTTGGTGTTGCCACCGCGGCTGCCGTTGGAGTCGCCAAGTAGCGAAATCTCCCTGACGACAATTTCGGTCTTATAGCGCTTCTGACCGGATTCCGTGTCGTCCCAGCTCCTGGTCTGAAGCTTTCCTTCGATGTAGAGCTTGGAGCCCTTCTTCACGTAGTCGCGAATGATCTCCCCGGTCTTGCTGAACGCAACGAGGCTGTGCCAGTCGGTGCGCTCCTGGAAGTCGCCGTGGTTGTCCTTGTAGCGATCACTGGTTGCGAGGGTGAACTTCACAACAAGTGTGCCGCTGGGCGTGTTGTTCACTTCCGGTTCCTTACCGACGTGACCCAACAGGGCCACCCTGTTTACAGATTTTGGCATGAGAATTACCCGCATCGAGCGCCCCAACTGTCGCTCGATCCTTTCTTAAGTGAGATGGAATCGGTAAAACACTACACTTGATCGGCTCGACCCTACGCCTGAGCGTGCCGTTGGAGACAGCAGGAAAGGAAAAGACCCAGCCCGGCAGTGGAGTACCAGGCTGGGTGTGAGCATTGAGCGCAAAACGTGGTTACGCAGCAACAGCGGCAACGCTCGAACGTGTTGTGGCAATGGCGACTGAACCGGACCGGGTTGTCCGATGTGCGCGCCGGCGCCGGCGGTGCTGGGAGCGCGAGCGGTCGGGCCCGTTCAGGCACTTGACAACTGCTGGCACCAGGTACCCGATCTCACGGCGGCTGAAATCGTCGCAGCGCTCGTCGACCTCAAACATGAACAATGCACTGCACGGTTCGTCGTAAACATAGATCGCGCCGGTGTTCGCCCCCGCCGCAGTCACGATGGCTAAGACAAAACCGTTGTGGGTCTCCTCCAGGCGCGCCACTGTGCCCCCCGATATATTGCGCACGAGGTCGGAGAGCACCTTGATGGGGGATTTGTCGCTGACCGTTCTAATAAAACTGAACTTTTCATTCATAGCGATCTCCTCGTGCTGGCCTCAGAATCTGAGCCAGACAGGTTGTCTCTCGGCGCAGGGCGGGGTGTTGCCACACATCCATAGGTGGATTCCCCTGGCACCAGGTAAATGGATAGCTGCCGGGCCGAAGCTCACGGCGGCAGGATCGGGCAGGATGACGCAATGCGAGCGAACTTCCGCAAGCAACTGTTCGGACAAAACTCACAACGGCTACTGGTGGCGGGACCGAGGAAGCGCGGGGATCGTTCGAAAATCAGTCGGCCGGATAGTCGGAAGATATCCGGGTGGGAGTGTTAGGCGGCCTCGTTCATGAGCCCGTCGGTTGTCTCGCCGGTCGGCTCTGAAAGCTGGTCTAAGAGCGCTTCGACGAAGCGGGTGGCTGCTTGGGCGCCAACGCCCAACGTAGCGCTGGCAATTGTGGTCGCAAGTTGTTTGCGATCGATGGGCAGGACAGGGATGCTCACAAGCGCGGATAGGGCCATGCCCACACCACGCTCGAACTGTGCGCGGTTCTCGGCGTCTCGCACTAATGACCTCGCAATCGACAGGAGCCGGTGGTTTGATCGGTGCAAAAGCACAAACGGACCACCTGCCAAATCGCCGCGGCCCACATGATCGCCTCCCAAAGGAGCAGGAGGCCGATGGAGTGTTTGCTGGAAAAGCGTACGGCAGAAACAATGCCGACGCCAACGATGCACAGTCCTACGAGCAGGAGGGCGATACACACGAGACGACGGGGACGCGCTTTCAAATGTGCGAGAGAAGATATTGGAGACATGGGATTCTCGGCAGGGGGCAGCGCCGTCCGTTTGGGCGTGCGCCGCCACCCAGATTGGTGAGGCTAGGAGGCTAGAACCAATTCCAAGACCGGTTCGGTTGCGGGAACGTTGGCGGGAAGGCCCGCAACGTTGGTGCCAAAAGCACCGACGGAATGGACGGAAAGGTTGTTCGGGTCACGAGCGGTTCGGGATGCCGAGGCCCAAAAGGCGAACGATACAGTAACGACATGGCACACTCTCCTTGTGCAGGGTGGAAGGATGCACGATCGGCCGCGTAGACCAACCGCAGGATTGGAAAAAGGAATCACGCTTTGGCCCCGAGTGGGATGCAGACACGCAAGAAGCTGTCGGATCGATTGAAATGACTGGGGGTGAATGCATGGCAAAAGCAGATTGGACACCGGGCCTGATGGGTTCAGGGCCGGCCAGCAGAGAACAGAACGCTTAGGCTGTGCAACACGGGAGCCGTTTGGCGCAAAGCGCGACTAGCAGATGCTCCGGGGCCCGCCAATTAAGAGCATAAAGTCGGTTAGCAACTGAGACTGTTGGACACGAGTTCCAAACCGTGCACGTCTCCCACCAGCGCGACGGCCAGCCGATCCGAGTCGAACCGCTCATTCGCGAGCAGCATCACCTGATCTTCGGTGACACTTTCGATGAGCGCCTGTCTTTCTTCCATGCCAACGGTACGACTCAATGTCAGGAACTGACCCGCCATCGCGGCTACTCGGGCAGAGCTTGTTTCCAACCCTAGAATGCTGCTGCTGATCAGCGTTCCCTTTACTCTCCCAAGATCGCCAGGTGAGACGGGCTCCGTCTTCAGCCGGTGCAGCTCCTGGAGGATGAGGTTTAGAACGGGCTCAACCTGGGCGCGGGAAGTACCGGAATAAACGCTGAAGTATCCAGTGTCCTGAAACGCCATATACTCCGCAGCGATGGTGTACGCCAGGCCGCGCTCTTCGCGGACGGACTGGAATAAGCGGGAACTGCTTCCTCCCCCCAGTAAGGTCGCTGCCGTCAGCGCTGTGAAGTACTGGGCATCGGTGAGTTGGGGAGCAGGGACACCGATGACCAGTTGCACTTGTTCTGTCGGCTTGTCGACTAGCGTCCTTCCAGCAAATGGTGCAGGGCACGTGGCTCCGGGAAGGGAAGTGCCGGCCGGAGCGTGGCCAAAGCACTTCTCCACCATAGACACCATGTCGTCGTGCTCAATATTTCCGGCAGCGGCGAACACCATATTGTGGCCTGTGAAATGCTCCTGCGCAAAGTGCACAAGCGCGTCGCGGGTGAAAGAGCTAAGCGTTTCCGGCGTGCCGCCGATGGGCAGGGAGAGTGGGTGGTCCTTCCATAGGGTGCGAACAAATGCGTCCTGGCAAAGACGGCCCGGGTCATCTTGATTCTCGTTGATCTCCTCAATGACGACTGCACGCTCGCGCTCGATCGCTGAGGAAACGAATTCCGGATTCAAGAGGATGTCCGCAAGAAGGTCCAGCCCCGGGGCCACGTGGGTATCGAGAACGGTAACAGAGAATGCAACCGTCTCGTACCCGGTGAAGGCGTTGATGAACCCACCGAGCTCATCACTGTCCAAGGCGATGCGCCGAGCAGACCGTGAGATCGTGCCATTGAAAACCATGTGCTCAACGAAGTGGGAGAGACCATTGAGTTCCGGTGCATCATGGCGGGCGCCAGTTTTGAGCCAGACGCCCATGGAAACGCAGCGGGTATGCTCCATGCGCTCGGTGAGAATGGCCAGCCCGTTGGGGAGGTAGGTAGTACGAATGTTTTTGGGTGTGAACACAACGGTCTCCAGAGTTTGAACTGAGATTCGCGAGTAAGGTCGGAGGATGTAAGCCGGCCGCCTTGTTTTAGCGGCCAGCTCAGTCCATCAGTTTTAAGTTAGGGTGCGGTGGGAAGGTCCACCTTCCACTTCCCGTCTTCTGTCCTGACGAACCGGACCTCGGACAAGTGGGCGGCGTCGAGAGCCCTGGTAAGGTCCCAGCCGAGAGCGCGCGACAATGCCAGGCGCGCGGCGGCAAGAGCACCGCCGATAGCTTCGATGATGGCTTCCTCATAGCGCTGCTTGAAGTATTGCTCCTGAGTTTCGTAACTGTCCGCTTCGAAGTCGTCGCTCGGATCGAAGGCGAGATGTTGAGCGACATCGATAAGGGAGAACGGTTGGTAAGGCGAACTGGTTTGCGCCCACTCGCTGTCGCGCGTGATGAAAAGGCTGGCTTCGTTTTCGTCTTCCTCGCCCCAGCCCGCGAAGGGCAGGTTCCATGCAACCTGTTCGATGGCGCCTGCACGCTCCAGGTCGAATGACAGTTGGATACCATTCACGATCGTTATTGCCAATGGGTGGGCTGCATCTTCGGCGGGTTTGCCGTCGATGGTGAGCTTAAAGTTGCGGCAGCAGGCTAGATTGTCGTACCAGGAATAGCCTTTGAAGCCGGAGTTCTCCCGCACAGGCACAAGCCCTGTTGGAAGCTGGCGGTCCCTGGAACCCAGGTCGAACGTGAAGGGAGTCGAGTCGGCGTGGTAGTCATCCAGACACACGAGAGCGCACTTAGCCGGGTCGTGAATCGTAGCCAGGTAATCGCCCCGGTCGCCATTGAACGGCTCTTGGCCTGAATTGCTGTCCCGGGCGGAGACGAAGAATGGCTGCAGGTACGGGACGGCCGGTTGGATGGGAATGTCGAGTTGCAGTGCTTCCTTGTACACCGCATACGATGCGATGTGCTGGACGCCTTCGCTCGCCAAGTACTCGAGGATCGTTCTGCGCACCTGTTTCCGCATTGTGTGGTACGCCTCGTCGTAAACAAGGTCTGTGCGGTCGGGCAACTTCAAGTGGAGGCTGGCGGTGGAGGTGATGTCGAGGCGCACCCCGACAGACAGCAGGTCGTTGTGCGTCGGCGAGACCACAATCTTGCCGAGTGCGGTCTCCGACAGGTTGACGCGGATGAGATTGCCGTGAAAGTTGACAGACTCCAACGGTTCGGAATGGCCGACGAATACGCCGATGCGTACGCCATCCACCTCCTTGATGTACACGGCGTTGGCGAGAAAGTCCTCACGCTTCAGCAGTTCTCCATTGACCTTGACGTCAACCGGGCCGAAGCGAGCGACGCGGAGGAGGACATCCAGGATTGCGGCTTGTGCCTCCTCGCGGGCGAAGACCACCGTCGTTCCTGTTTTCGGGTCAACAGAATCCTGGTCGTGGACCTGTACCGCTTCCTTCCCCAGAAACGCATCGGTGGTGATGGTCGCGGTTTTCCCGCGGCTCCTCACAACCACACCGGTGTGCAGCAGCGCAAACAGCCCCATGCCCGCCGGATCTTCCGCGCGCTCGACGGCTTGGTCCCATCCAGACTCGCCCAGGTGGAGCAGCTTATTGAAGTCCTCGATGCCGGAGCCATTGTCCGTGAAGGTGATGAGGGAGGTTGAGTCGGTGGGTGACGGGCTGGTCGTGACTGTGACCAGGGACGCGCCTGCGCGGCGAGCATTCTGGAGCAGCTCGACGAAGATCTGGCTGAGCCTATTGGTGAACAGCCGGTCGGCTTTGCTGAGTATCCTGGCGCTCACTTTGGCTTCGATGGTTTGCACGGTGAACTCCTTGTGGCCGCCTCATGCAGAAGCGTCGGCCGTTGAGATTTGCACATGTATCTTGTAAGGGGGGGTGTGCTGGAGTAGTGCCCCAGCAAGAATGGCGCAGGTTCGGCATACGGCTGAGTGTTTCCACGCCACCCCCACTTCTGGTGGGGATTCCCGTATTGCCGAACCGGCCAAAGGGTCTGTGCCGCTACCGGACGGAAGCTGCCGCCGCTGCCAAGGCGACTTTGCGCGCAGCGGCCTCAGCGGACTGTTCGTTGAAGCACGCCCGAAGCAGTGTGTTTTGTGCCTGCTCAAACCGGTTCCAGTCATACCTTCTTGTTCCTTTACGCATAGCGCTCTCCTTGAGATGAAACGTGGTTGGCGATCTGCCAAGACGGCAAACCGGGCGTGTAGTTGTGGTGTGGTATTGCCGCGGAAGAAAGTGCAGGACGAGTGTCGCCACGCATCTCTGGTAAGAGATTCCCCTGTCACTGTATGGTGGATGAAAGGACAAGAAGGCGTTTCGCGTTGAGCAAATTGCTCATCACTCCTGCGAGGATCCGGCCCTCATCGTGAATGCTTCCCATCGCGCAGAGCTGCCTGAGCGGGGTCCGAAGATTTGTAGTAGCCAGACTCGTGGCTTTAGGGACCGCACTCACAGTACGTGCCGATGTTTCAGCCGGCCGCAGAGTGCAGTATCCGCAGCGTCGGCGTCACGCCGCAATAGTCACAGGTTGGCGCTGAATTGGTAGGCTCTTTGCCGGAAGCCGCGTGGCAAGACTGCCGCAGTAAAGAAATGGCGGAAGGAAGGAAGTGCGAAAAAGAAATAAGGAAGCCGGCAACATCGCGCCCACCCTTGGTCGGGATGATGGTCGGGGTCCGTCAGGCTACAGATGGCACAGTCGAAAGGAAGTCCTGCAGCTTGTCTCTCACTGCAAGATAGAAAGGTCCGGCGGTTAGGCGCAGTCCCTCGGTCGCTGCCGCGTGGGCATTTGTCTCGTCGCCGACAGCCCGGTACTTCTCGGCGGCTTCCAAATAAAGCTCCCCCCGATGCCGGGCGAAAGCCTTTCGCGCGCTAGCCTCTGCAGCTGTGCGCGTATCGCGTGTACTGATGAACTTCATATATCTCCTGAGTCCAGCACTCCGCAGCCGTCAGATTGCAAATGCAGTTTAGCGGCAAGCGGCAAAGGTGAAGGAGGTTGGGCATACGGCAGAGTGTTTCCACGCCACCCCCACCTTCGGTGGAGATTCCCGTATTGCCGAACCAGCCAGACGTTGTGTGCCTCTACCGGGCGGGAACTGCCGTCACAGCCACTGCCGCCTTACGCGCAGTTGTCACGGGCCTTCTCGTTGAAGCACGCCCGAAGCAGGGCATTCTGTTGCTGCTCGAACCGGTTCCAGATGTTTCTCGTTGTTCCGCGACGCATGAAGCTCTCCTTCAAATGAAAGTTATGACGATCGGCCAGGAAGGCAAACCGGATTGAGTGGTGTGTCGCACCCCCCACCTTTGGTGGAAATTCGGAGCTTGGTTTGGATGGCAAGTTGACGCGGTCCTCGCGCGGAACACTGCCGAACTCGATTGCAAAGCAGTGTGCAGTTGCACGGAAAAGATTCGCAACAGCCACTCGTGGAGGTAACAGAGATGCGCCGGGAAGCCACGGGACGCGGTCAGATGAACTGCGTCACGGCGCTGCAACTTGGTCCAATATAAGTGCACATCCGCACGCGATTGCACGGACAACACCCACAACAGTGCCAGGCGGCGGTGTGAAGGGGCCAAAAGGAACACAAAGTAGCCAGTTCGCCGAGCAAAGCATATTGGGGCATCGCCGTCCGCAGCTGCACGGGCAAGAACCGCAACAGCGATTTGTGGCGGTGGCAAAGAAGCCGACGAATGGCACGGAACTGCTTCAGCCGAACTGCGTCAGAGCGCAGCAACTCGGCGCAACGCGAATGCACGTCCGTGCGCAGCTGAACAGGCAAGAACCACAACAGCTACTCGTGGCGGCGGCAAAGAAGCGGATGGATGGCACGAAACTGCTCCAGCCGAACTGCGTCAGAGCGCAGCAACTTGGCGCAACGCGGATGCACGTCTGTGCACAGCTGCACGGGCAAGAACCACAACAGCTACTCGTGGCGATGGCAAAGAAGCCGATGAATGGCACGGAACTGCTTCAGCCGAACTGCGTCAGAGGTCAGCAACTTGGCGCAACGCGGATGCGCGTCTGTGCGCAGCTGCACGGGCAAGAACCACAACAGCTACTCGTGGCGGTGGCAAAGAAGCCGATAAATGGCACGGAACTGCTTCAGCCGAACTGCGTCAGAGGTCAGCAACTTGGCGCAGCGCGGATGCACGTCTGTGCGCAGCTGCACGGGCAAGAACCACAACAGCTACTCGTGGCGGTGGCAAAGAAGCCGATAAATGGCACGGAACTGCTTCAGCCGAACTGCGTCAGAGCGCACACGGCTGAGCAATCCAAAGCGGGTAGAGTCCTGGGCAGTAATGCGGGCAGAAGTTGCTTTATAGGGGTTTTACAACGATTCCGTCTCTCAAGAAGACCCTGGGAGACCGTTATCGGAGAAACTCTAACTAATTGCTATATCAGGTACTTCGGAGCCCATAGTAGAGGGCTCATCTTTCCCTTCCGAAATCAAGCGGTTTGTACTCAATGTGTACTTCATTTAGACAATGGATCACTTTCCCATCCTGAGCGTCAGTTGATGAATCGGAAAATAATCCAAGCGCTGCTTTCGGCTCGCGTGGTCGAGAACGTCGCGCAATGGGGCCTCGTAAAGATGGCCGAGATACCAGTAATGTGCGTACACATCCGCCCCTTTCGTCAGGAACTGGCCATAATCAACGAAGTAGACGAATCCGCCCAATCTCTTGAAATGTGGCGCTGCAGATCGGAGCAATTCGGGTTTGCCGAGAAAGTAGATGACCATGTGCAGGTACTTCTCGGACGCCAGACACGCGCACAACTTGAGATATCGGTGCGAACTCTGCTGCCATCTTTCATACTCGACCGCGATGCGTACATGGCCAGTTGACAGGGCTAGTTCGCCGACCGAGTCGTAGTCTTTTGCCAGACCATTCGCGCCAATACAGCTGTTGTCCGAACGCACCTGAAAATCCGACAGCCAATAACGTGTGGGGAACTGGCTCATAAACTGGAGCATGATGTTGTTCAGGCCAATGAAATGAAAGACGCTGGCTGGATCCTTAACCGCATTCGTGTCACAGAGCAAAGCATCGCCGTGCGAACGAATGTACGCCATCCCGTTTGGCGTTGCGGCATTGGCGATGGTCTTTGTCCCGTCATGCAGTTTGCGGCTCACGACAAACCCAAGTTCCTTTAGCCTGCGAAGCAGCCGGTAGGTCAATCTGCCTTCACTCGTCCAAGGCACTCCATGGAAGTTGGCAATGCGCCGTACCATTTCTGGTGTACACCACCCGTAGCAGTCCAGGATTCGAAGCACATGGTATTCCCGCGCGGTGAGGCCTCCAGTGGTACTTACCTTTCTCATCTTCGCAGGGGGCATTGCTGCGCTTAAAAGCAATCTCTGGTCGGGCGCCAGGTACGCAGACGGTAGTACGGCCTCGGCCGTCGCGCCGAGTGTGTCGTCTTCACCGAGTACATCCAAGTGTGGATTTGGCAATTCGCTCATGGCGATTCTCCAAGGTGTCGCTATTACATAACGGAGCTCAGGTGCCCAGAGGACAGGACAAGCCGCGCGCGCCTCTGGGATTTCCGCTCATTCTGCCACCCGATCCGCCATTTGCCTTCGTCAGTTTGGATGACGCCATTGGGCGGCATCAGCACAAGCGTCTCTTGATCGCCCTTGTTGGCACTCGCGCAAACGACCCGGACACCCTCCGACTTCCATTTAGAGCCAAAGGCAATCCGGCCGCACATCATGCTGCGGACGACAACCAGGTAGGCATCAATCGGTGCATCACGACGAGCCGCGCAACGAAACAGCAGTCGATTCCCCCCACGCTGGGTGTCCAGTCCCTCGGAGAACGCGCTGATGTTCTGCAGGTGCGTCGGCATTGTTGCGCGCGGAAAACCGGCAACGTTGAAACGGACGATGCCGGGGATCGTCCAACATCTCAACCAATGTGTGCCACTGGCGCCGCGCGGGAGTGCTGTACTGTTGAAGAACGCGGACCTTACAGGGACGAAATTTCCGTCGTTGTCGCTGGTGATCCGAGTCCACCAGTGAGAACCAAGTTCAATGCAGTGGACAATCATCGCAGGTCCAGAGAGACCGCGGTGGTGGGCCCAGGAAGAGAAAGCGAACTCCTTATCCCGTTTGCCTTTCCAGTTCGGGCTAGAGCTGAGTTGGCATGAATGCGGGTGGCTGCGCAGCTCTCACGGGAGCGTTCTATATTCGCGAGCTTGATCCGAGGGTCGACCGCGAGGCGCACGGCTTGGAACGCGACCGAATCCTCGATGCTGTTGATTCGGGGATTGGCGAACCGCCGAATGCGATAGATGCGCGCGTATCTCTTCTTGAGAAGTAATCTTGCGCGCGTCCTTCTGCCCCGCATCAACTGCATCATTTCTCTGCTCAGACCCGGTACACTCAAGATGACACTCCTATCGCTAGCCTGGTTCACTACAAATGCTTTCGCACGCCCTGTCCATTCCGTGAAGGTCGACCGCTCTACTTCGTACCCTCTATTTGCGATAGCCTGTCTTTCAGTTGCTGTATTGCTGTGCGCTGCGCCTTGATTTTGGTCTCGAATGCATGGACGCGCCGTCGGTGGGCCTCCACCGGTACGAACTCTGCGCCGTTGAATTTAACAATTTGCTCTCCGCGCGGCGTCGCGCTTTGCACCTCGACAACAGATACGCCCGATTCCCCGATTGACGCCACGTCGTCGCCGTCAACAGGGAATAACGGCTGCGACGACTCTCTTCCGGCCTCTATATGGTCTGCGACTTGCTGTCTTCGTCTGGCCTCTGCCAAATTGCCAAAGAGACTGTCGAACCTTAGAACGAGCTCATTGTGTTTATCGATGGCGAACCGTGCACGCTGGTAAGCCGTGTTGCGCTGGCCGATCAGAATCGCGGCGGCTCGAGCAAAACAATCTTGCCGAGCATCCCACCGCTCATTGAGCCACCAGATATAAACGAGAGCTGCAAGAAAGCTAACTGCCGTAATCATGCCGAACCACCAGACCCAACTGTCGATGGTGTACTGCACCGCAGTATCCTGCCACCCGTACAATAGGCGTCCGTAATCCCGGTTGCACGGGTTGACTGCGTGCCGCATTCCTTCCTCGATGGAGGGCCTTTGGCTGAACCGCTGATTGTTACCAGATGGGTCAGTTGGTTGCGTCGGATGCGCGAGTTGTTGCGCCTGCTGGCTATGACCGGGAAGCAGGCGCGGAGTCTGTGCCGCCGCGAACACCACTACCAAAAAGAGCACGGGCGCCATCGCCAAACGCTTGCGTACTTGCATTCGTCTTTCTCCTCTTCGGGGACACACTGTTGTTGCTTGCCGCCTCGGCGTCAATCAGACGCAGGTCGAGCGCCAAGGAATCTACCCTTGGCGTCTTGAGTACTGGTAGCCATTCCGGCAGTGACGCCAACTGCGAATTATTTCCAAGAGGAACATGGATGTGCTTCACGATAACGCCCATACTCCTGTCCGGCAGCAGCGCCATCATTTGGCCAGTCGGCAGAATCTTCACCTGATGATCCTGGACGCGAGTGTCGAAGGCTTCCTGCCTTGTCCCCGTTCCCTCCTCGGTATACGGGCTCCTGTCCAGAATGGTGCCTTTCTCGACGCGCACACTCAACCGTTCAGTCGGAACGCTGGCAGACGCCTGTTGAAAGGCCTTCGCCGTTCCCTCGTTGCTGATCTTCATCATGAACTTCGTGTTCGGTGCGCTGGCAACGTCGGAAGCAAACGACTCGCTTACGTCCATGGACAACTGCTCTATGCTTTGGAATGAGAATATGAAAGCGGCATTCGCTTGCCGCGCGGTGTGGATGATGTCCTTGAATCCCTGGTAGGAGTACAGCCCGAACTCATCCAGCACAATCGAAATGAACGGGTGCTTTTGGTTCAGACAGTAGGCGTCGTATCGAGACGCAATCATGAACTGCATATTGCGCATGAGAATTCTGCCCAACGCCTTGTACGGTTGGCTGTCGGTACCCAGGTTCATGCTGACGATCAGAATCTGCTTCTTCTCGACTATCTCTTCGAACGTGACGAGGTTCTCGCACGAGCCTGTGATCAGCGCCAACGAATCGCCAACGAACGGCATCATGCTGTTCAGCAGGCCGCGGATCTTCGTGAGCCAATCCTTGTCGTCATAGTTACCCTTGAGTGTTGTGGCTGCAAGCAGAAAGGCGTTCTTCTTATGCTGGGGGAGGTCAGGGCTTGTCATTACCTGAGCCTGGAAGTTCTCGATGAGCCGGTTCATCAATTCCGGTTGCTGGCAGGCAACCAGCACATCCCAAAACGTAAACTGCTTACCCGTATGCTCCAGGATCACGGTGACTGCATTCAGAAATGCGCGTTGGTGCTCGGAAAAGAACTCGTCTTTTGCCTGGGCGGCGCCGAGCGAATCGAAGACGGTTCCTACGCGTTGCTGGAGTTTGCCATCCGCGGCATAGAAGGGGTTGTACTTCTCGGAAATATCCGGATGCGTCGGGTCGATCACCCGCACGTCCGTTCCTCGACCGGCGGCGAACGCCAAATTCCAGATCTTCAGTACAAGTTCCTTGTCGCCTTTCCCGTCAAAGTAAACGACGGGATGGTCACGACGAATGTCCTGGTCGATGATGGTGAGCAACAGGTTCGTCTTGCCGGCGCCGCTCTGGCCGGGAAGGTTGGCTTGCATGGAGCGCTGGTCGTTCGTCCAATAAACTGGTGTGCCGTCATTCTCATAACCCAGGAATGTGACGCCTTGCCGTTCCGCTTCCTGTGCGGCCTTGCGAGCATTTCCCCGCGACACACACAACCGTGGCCGGGGCCATTGCTTCGCCAGCAACTGCGGAAGCTCGAAGTAGTAGCGGACTACCACAATCAGGTAGAAAATTGGCAGACCCAGGAAGGCCATGATCGCAATCGTTTGCGGAAGGCGCAACAGTAGTCCGCGGTTTGCAACCCACACGACACCGGCCAGTAGGATCAGGAATAGCCAGGTGAAGACCATCATCGCTTCGCGGTGCTCTTCTTGTGGCGACCGGACGCGTTCCACTCTTTCCACGTCTTTTCCTCTTGAGTTTTAGGGATTGTGCTTCCGGAACAAGACCAGCATTACCAAGACGATCGTCACTACTAACGCACCGAACAGCAGGTAGAAGAATTCGACGCGAATGGGGAAAGGTTTGGCGTCGGCAGGCGCGTCTGGCCGACGAAAGTGACGCCGAAGGAAATTCGCCGCGCTACCCTCTGCGTTCTCGGCGTACATCATAGAAAACTCTTCCTTCAATGTCTTCGGGTTGAAGTCACGCGTGAGCTGCGCAAGTCTTCGGAGCCAGACGCTCGGTCGCTTGCACATCTCGTTTACCCAAGCCTCGGCCTGGTTCTCATTTGCCGGGGTAGGGTCATCGGGGGTGTGCGGATCGAACACAGGGAGGGGAAAAGCCGGTTCGCCGGCTTGGCCGGCCCAAGTGATGGCCTGTTCTAAGGGAGTACAGGCCGGANNGCGAACGTCCAGCGGAAGATGGCCGGGGTGACACCCGGCTTGGAGAGAGCCTCGACCCAATCCATTGTCGTGTCCGGCGGCATGTCCGTGATGTCGAGCGTAGAACCGTGGGTGACAACCGGAGTCTGCTGGTACTTCCTGAACTCCTTGAACACATCGGCGCCGATTTGGTGGTTCACGTTTTGGTACGCAATGTCGCCGCCAAACGCCGGATCGATCTTCATTACGGCGGCGTTCTGCAGCCGGTAGGTGTGCGAGGTATTGTTGGTCGCGCTCAACCGGACATAATAGTTGTGCGTGTCTTCGCTCACCTGCACTACCCGAACGACAACCGAATGCTTTTTGGGGTGGATGCCGCTCGTGTCAACGTTGCGCGAAGCCAGTATGAGGCTGGCAAAAAGTCGGTCGTGCTCTGTCTGGACTTCACTTGGAGAGGGAACAAGGGGAGGTGGAGGGGTTGCTGGCGAATTTTCTTTCACTAGCCACGACATGGCGCCCGGCTCTGAGGCCGCCGCAATCTCGTAGAGATAGGTGGTCCGGTGGGTGAAGACCACCATATTGGTGTCGACACCAGTTCGCTGCGGCTCGATGAGGATGTTGTTGCCGTGCCACTCGACATGGACCTGAGCCGAGCCCAATGCGACGTTTTCTACCGGCTCGGGAACCTGGACAACCGATACATGGTGAAGTGCCGTCGCTATAACCTCAACTTTGGTCTGGGCGTGGAGCGGTCCGGCCGCCAAGAGCGCCGCCGCGAGGAAGGTGACGCAGTCAAGAGACGGACGTATGGTGGATATACGGTTGCTCATAGCCCGCATCGTAGGCCGAAGGATAACTCAAGGGGAATGCCTAGATGACGAAAAAGTGCAATGTCCCCCAAAAAGCTGAGCGCTCCGTGAACGTCGTACCCCGAAGGGATACTGTTCACGAAGCGCTCCGTCTGTTAGAGGTTGTCGTTATCCAGATCGTAGACCTCGGGATCCTCTTCTCCCGCGACGATCTCTGGCATTTCGGGGTTAACCCGCCGCCAAACCCGGACAATGCGAACGTTGCCGTCCGCGGCATTCTCTTTCTCCTCTACCCGCTTGTAGCGAGAGACCCAAGTCGAATCCTGATTGACTCGGATGAGGATATCTTTTGTTGCGTTTAGGACAAGCTTCCAATTCTCGACTGCCTCGTCCACAAGTACGCGTTCTCCGCCTGTCTGTTCCGCTACCGCATCCGCAAACTGCTGCGGAAAGGCATGGTACAGAATCGACCCGGAGCCTTTTCCCTGGGAAACAACATGGTTCAGCGCTGCTGCCCAGTGCATCCGCTCTTCGTCAGGCTTTCCTGCCCCCCAAACGCAAATGGCTTGGCGGATTTCAGAGGAGAAAACCCGATGCTTCCTCTTTGCAACCTCCAGATTGGCTTCGGCCTCGCGTAGTCGGGCGTACGCGGTCATAATTTCGACCTTGTCCCCCCCACTCTTTGCGGCCCTAACCTCTGCTTGTGCTGCGGTCAGAGCATCTTTTCTCAGCCCTAGCCAGGCAGAGATCCGACACATTGTTGAGCCGAAGAACTCATTCATCCTGCGGCATTCGAGTAGCATGCCCTCGGTGAGTCTTTTCCCGCCCGCTAGGCCGGAGAACATCCAGGCAAAATGGGCTATTGGCTTCGCTTCGCCGATCATTTTCATCAGCTCGGGGCAAAGGACGTTGTACATCCTGGCAACGAGATCTGACTCACTGAGGGGCGTTAGCTTCTTGGGCAGTTCATCGACGGACTTCAGCTTCTTGTCGATGGTCAGCCACCACGGTTTGCCAACCTTGTCCGCAATCTCGGTGACGCGGTTCATGTTGGCTTGAGTGTTGTGCTTCAGGCTGTCTATTTCGGACTGAAGCTCGGGGACTAGTTCGTAGGCGAACTCAGGCATGCCGGCCGCCAATGCTGAGGACATCGTATTGGTAATGACACCAACGCGATTGCCCATTGCCTTGAATGCCAGCGTGGTGATATTGCGCCACGGAGAATGCTCCCGCTCGTGTTTGCCCTTTTCCGGCTGCTTCTGTTCTTTCATCCCGAAGCGGTACTCCACAAACTTGGGGTACTGTTCCGAGTTGATGACCGCGATTCCGTCGCCGTCATAGTCGCCGCCGAAGGTTTTTGCCCTGTCTGCGCGGAGCGTGTAGGTTCCATGCAGACTGAGTTGCGTCGCATGCAACTTCTTCGCGAGGTTGAAGGAGAGCCCGCGTTGAATCAGCAGGCCAATTGCTGTTTCGCGGGGGAGGCTCTTCATAGGAAGAAGATCTTCTGCCATGCGAACAGGAAAGCGGACGCAGAGGTTCCGATCACCAGGCTGGTCTGTGATGCAAAAGTGGTACGGAATCCAATCGGACCCCGCATACACTTTCCCATCTTCAACAGCCAGGTAGCCATCATCCACGAGCATCCGACCAGGCATTCTCATACCGCCGCCGGTGAGCATCTTGTAGGCCCACTGTGCAAGCAGCTGCTTAATGCCGCGGTGAATGTGGGGGTGGCGCGACATCGAACCATCCCGATCTGCCGAGAGACACGCTTCAACGACCCTGTAGAAGCCGGCATCGCTGTTTGCGCTGCCGATCTGCTCAAGCAACTCCCTGTGCTCTTCGGTATCGAACCCGTTCTTCAGGGTTGCGATCTCACGCAGGCACTGTCCGATGATCTCTTCTTCGATTACCGGCCAGGATGCGTGTTGAAGAACC
This sequence comes from Acidobacteriaceae bacterium, assembly GCA_003151435.1. Classification (GTDB taxonomy): domain Bacteria; phylum Acidobacteriota; class Terriglobia; order Terriglobales; family Acidobacteriaceae; genus Telmatobacter. The sequence continues at coordinate 1,176 of PLXP01000045.1, read as the reverse complement.
GTATAGGAGCCTTTTGTTTTAGTGTCCGTGCGCGATACATCACGTACACCAAGGACTACCGGACCCTCGAATACCTTCCCGACCAAGTCTGACCGAGACGGCTTGATTGCGGATTCTGGGATCACGATGTCAGCGTTGATGTCAGGGTGCTGGGCCACTTCGTCCGGCATCACCTTGAAGGTGCCCTTCGCCTGTGCCAGCTCAAAAGCAAGCCGGAACTGGTAAAGCGCCCCGCCATCGATCTTCATTTGGTCGAACAGCGACTGGCTAACCCAGCCGCGGCTGTCATTTGTGCCCAATTCGTGGTCATTTACAACCTTGACTCGGGCATGGGTTTCAATGAGGCCTTTCTCGCACTCGGACACCAGAATGCCGAAGTACGAAATGGCTGCTTCTGGCCACCGCTGGTACTGACGGGCGAGGCAAGTCTCCCATTTCTCTTCTGCGAAGTAGAACTTGCCATCCTTCGCGCCACCGGTTGCTCCAACGAGGCGGTAGCGGCGTCCCTTCCAAACGAGGGCAGCCAGGGTGTCTCTGACGGAGAATTCTTCAATTTCCGTCATCCGGCCTGGGACCTGGACGAGAGCCAGTTCGATGCCGGGGAAAAGGCGGCCAGCCAGCATNNCGGCCAAAGAGCATAGCGCTGTCCATTGAACATACACCTGTTGATGGTCTTGTTGACGAGCTTCCGCTGCTTGTCGTCTTCGGGTGCCGGCGCAGAGATTATCGCCAGCTCGGCCCCTTTCTCATACCGCTCTTGCCATTGCTGGTCGAGAACGGAGAGTGGAGCGTGGTCTTGTGCCTTGCGAACAGAACCATCAAGCTCGATCGTAAGGTGGAGTAGCTGTTTTGACATTGGGGTCTCCGAAAAACAAAGGAGACCCATGCATCTAGCCGCGGGCCAGTTGCTGGTCTCCTTTGATCAAGGCCAACCAGACTGGTCAGCGGTTTCACAAGTACCCTCACAAAGCGCTGAGGGAGCGGTGAAGAACTGTGGAAACAGAGAAACTCTGATTAACACAGCCCTTGCAAACCCGTGAACCGCGCGGCGCGGCCTATCAGGCCGAAACACCGCTGACTGAAGACCGTGCCTTCCATCGAGCAGATGGGGACCGCAACTTCTTCAATCGCATTAAAGGATAGCCCACCCCGAAGTACGAGGCAAGAGTTAGCGAA
>PLXP01000022.1 GCA_003151435.1 Acidobacteriaceae bacterium | reverse complement strand
GGTCTTGCCGGTGTAGCGAAGCGCACCTTAAAGGAATATCCCGAAGGCTGTTCCAGTTCTCTTCGGTATCGACCAGCGCTGCTGATATGTCGGCGCGCATTCTGGGCGAGAACAACAATATGACCAGGTCTTTCCGTCCTGCCACACCCAAAGCACCTCGCGCGCGCGGACCAGACCGAAGCCGCACATCCATGATCGGGCCTCGGATCCGGGCCTCGCCTCTTCATGTGAAGGTGCAGTAAGCGCAGTTTCGGATAGTTGCCTCCGGACAACAGCAGCATTGCGACGGGAATCGAAGTCTCCAGGCGTATCTATGAACCGAATGATCAAAGCGTTTGCTCTTCCCATCCTGGGTTTAGCCCTTACCGGCCTGCCCGCCTTCTCACAGGACCATCCAGACCAGGATCGACACGATCAAGCGCAGTCGCAGGATCGCCACGACAATGGCACCTATCGCCACCACGATGAGTGGAAGAAGGGCTCCACAATCCAACACGAAGACTGGAATCGCGGGGATAGATTGGACTACCGCCAGAATCACCTGCGTCGTCCGCCCCAGGGCCACGAATGGCGCCAGATTGACGGCAATTACGTTCTCGCCAACCGTGATGGCAGGATTGTCTCCATCCAGCCCGCTTCCCGCGATCACGGCCATGATGAGCATCCGCGTTGATGATGCAAAGTGACCTTGCCCTCTTCATGGCAACCCATGCCAGGGAGGAGGGCAAGCTCGAATGGTCTCTCCGTCATGCCGAACACAAAAACACCTCGCGACCGCACGCTGGAAACCGGCGTTTTCCCTGGGTTGAAAATAGTTTGATTTCGCCCCAATTCGCCTGTCCGTTTCACTGGCCCGTTTTCGACGTAAAGTAAGGGGAACATGCCTTTTCCCTACGTAGCATTGGCACTTATGACGTTAAGGTTCGCCTAATCTTCGCTTCGCCTCCCGACTTAGTATAGGTCGCCGAGGTGAAATCCTCTATTTTCGATGAGTATATGAAGCTGAAAAGCAGCTGCTTTCCACCCCCAAAACCTGCCCCGCTCATCGGTCCGGCACGGTTCCGGTAGAAGGGGCTGCTCTGGTCATGATCTGAAGGAAGATGCTGTCTGGTTTATGACAGGTAGAGGAAATACGATCCCAGGAATCTGGTTCATTCTTCTTGGCGGCCGGCCACTTCGACAAGATCGAATGGCTCCCTATCCCCGTTCATTTCCGTCCCGCCGAACCTGCAAGCCTCTGCGCCGGAAGGCGCGACGGCAACAGAAAGTTGCGGCTGTTTCTGATAGGCAAAAGTATCCCGATTATTTGGCTGGCTCGGAGCTTGAATTCCTGCCGGGCGGAGGACCCTGACTGTAGCGCATGTCTTTCGGTTCTGCCTGATATGGAGTTTGATGGATGGATGAGACTCTGAATTGCTCTATGGTTCACTTTGATGCCGCCGGACCTGCCGCGGCCCCTCACGGCCGCTCCGGTTTACTCCTCCTACAGGCCAAGGTTACTTTCGTGATGCCCGTTGTGAAAAGAGCCAGAAATCGCCCACCGTTCTACTGGCCAAAAACAGATCGAAAAGCAGGGGGAACATGCGTTTCCCTACGTAGCATTGGCACTTATGACGTTAAGATTCGCCCTATATTCGCTTTATGGGCCCGTAGCATAGTTCCGCACGCCCAATGTGCAAGATTCGGTAAATCGAAAGTGCCGGATTGGCGAATTTCCACCCGTACCCACCTACATGCCTTCCCAATGTGCTCTTTCGAGCCTCCTGCGATGATGCGTTACCCCGAAAACAGCTAATTCCATTGCGCACTTGCCATGTTGTCGGCGCGCAACGCCCCTCCCGTGAGTATCTCCGTTGCGCGCGAACCCCAGATGGGGTGCGCAATACCTTGATTTACACCGCAGCGTTGCGTAACCTGGGGCGTTTAATGACAAATCATCACTTTCGGCGTGCGGGGACAGTGCTAGTCAGGGGCGGGGGACGATACAGGTCCCTCAAGAGCAGGAGCACTTAGACATGACCGGCACGTCGCCCAACTGCAATCAGAATGGCATACCCTGCGATCGAGATGGCTCTCGACAGACAGTTCAGGAGATAAAGAAATGATCGGTACCTGTTCCGGCAGCGGGGTTGCTCTGGTCATGACCCTGACCGGGGGATGCTGTCTGGTTTATGACAAGTAGAGGAAATACGATCCCAGGATCTGGTTAATTTCTCTTGGCGGCCGGCGGGATTGAAACCTGATCCGCTTCTCGCGCCGGTTCCAAAATGGCCTCTGCGGCGAGGGGCGCGACGGCCGGAAGAACTGTCCATCATCCCGGTCATCCCCAGACTGATCGACCGGAAGTTCCCAGCACGTGCAGAAGCTGCTGCCGGTTTGCCGGCTGCCGTATCCCACATTCCTCCGGGCTACACCAGAATAGATTGGGCGCAATCCAGGTGGCGTGAAGCATCAGGGCAGCCTCGTCGAGCGCAAACTTTCTCAAGGAAGAAAAGCAGATTGAGTGAGATGCGCAGATCTTTCAGCCATGCTGGTCCGCCGACTCGGAACCTGAGGTTGTCGGCCAGATCACCTGGATTGCCCGGGGGCTTGCGCTTTGGGCCTTTTGCTTCATACCAGATCCATGTGTTCGATACAAAGCCTTCGAACTAGAGCGTGTTTCAAAAATAGGTTCGGCCTCAAAACAGGCACTTACGCGTGAGGTGTGTGAACTGTTGAGCTTCTGGCATGAAGAAACGGCAGAAGCTATTGACGGACGAACAGTGGATACTGATTGAGCCTTTGCTTCCCAAACCCAAGCGGCGGCGCGATAAGCGGGGGCGGCCGCCAGCCCCGAATCGAGCCTGTCTGGAGGACATACTGTGGGTTCTGCAGACTGGCGCCGCGTGGCGATTTCTGCCCGACGAGTTTCCATCTCCCTCGACATGCTGGCGACGATTGCAGAGGTGGCAAGAGGAAGGCGTCTGGTTGAATGCATGGCGGACGTTGCTGGGCACTCTGGACGAGCGAGGGCTGCTCAAATGGGACGAAACTTTCCTGGACGGCAGCTTCGCACCGGCGAAAAAGGGGGCTCCGCAGTCGGCAAAACCAAGCGCGGCAAGGGAACGAAGTGGATGGTACTGGTCGACGGTAAAGGTCTTCCGATGGGAGTTCGGTTGGAAAGTGCCTCCCCGAGTGAAGTTAAGCTTGCGGAGGCCACAGTCGCCGAAGTCCGCGTTCCCCGGCCACGCGGCCGCCCGCGGCAAAAGCCGAAGCGCATCATAGCTGACCGAGGCTACGATTCCGATCCGCTGCGCGAGCGGTTCAAAAAGCGCGGCATCGAACTGATTGCTCCGTACCGAAAGAACAACAAGCGAAGGCGCTATGAAGACGGCCGCAAACTTCGTCGATACAAGCGCCGATGGATCGTGGAGCGGACCAACGCCCGGCTCGGACAATTTCGCCGACTGCTGGTTCGTCATGAGCATCTGCTCTCCATCTACTACGCCTTCTTCTACCTCGCTTGCTTCTGGATCACGCTAAGGAGGCATTTTTGAAACATGCTCTAGTAATTCGAGAACAGTTCAAAAGATAAGCAGGAATCACGGCTGATGGAGCCTCGCAGTCAGCTCGTATGTTCATGACATTTGGATCAGGTGAAAATGCTGGCCACTGAGACTTCCTCATCAGTAACACCCCTAAAATCCCCAACAACAACTCGACCTCCGCCACACTTGTGTGTAGTTTGCGTGTTCGTCCCTATGAAACATTATCCCATTCAGAAGTGTTGGACATAGACGTTGAGCGCAGCCATGTTCAGCATCGTGGATTGCAGAAGTGTAGGATGTCTTGCAAATGGCACCAACTTCTTATTGGGCGCATTCAGCGCCAAACTCGCGAGCCGGCTCGGATTCGAGAGCCGACTGGCAGCTTCTTTCCGTTCATCTTGAAGCTGTCGCACGGATGGCACATACGTTGGCTTTAGCAGCCCGCCCACTCGATGAAAGCTTTGCCAATCTGGCCAGCATTTCTGGGTTGCTTCATGACTTAGGCAAGTATTCGGACTGCTTCCAAACAATGCTGCGAACCGGTCAGGGACGATGCCAACATGCTATCCACGGAGCGATGCTTGCCTACTTTGGAGTGAAGGGTACGGTGCGGAGGCCTGGGCTGAACACAGTAATGGCAGCTATCGCAGGTCACCATGCCGGACTTGCGGATTGGAGCGACTACCAAAAGAAGCTCAATGAAAAGCACTATCAGTGTGAGGGCGAGGAGATTCTCGCGCGAGCCTCGAACGACTGCCAAGAATTAGGGCGCATCGTTTCTAAACTTGACAGTCAACAGGATGCTTACCCCGGTGCAACGAAGGCCAAGCTGGATCTCTTCATTCGCATGATCTTCAGTTGCCTTGTGGATGCGGACAGGTTGAACTCCGCGGGCCGGGATCTGCTAAAGAACGAGTTGTGCGCCGACGAGCGGCTTCAAACGCTACTGAAACACATGGCCGAGTTGCAAAACAAATCACCCGAGGGGCGAGTCAAGCAAATGCGCGCGCAGGTGTTGGAGAACTGTCTCAGTGCGGCCTCTGCACAGCATAGGCTCTTTTCGCTTTCGGTGCCGACGGGCGGCGGCAAAACCCTGGCGGCGATGGCCTTCGCCCTCCGGCGAGCAGCACTTTATCCGCAGCGCTTCAGGCGGGTAATCGTGGTTATTCCTTATCTGTCGATTATTGAGCAGAACGCTAAGGTGTACTCCGAAGTCTTTGGACAGGACGCATTGCTGGAACACCACTCCGGCAGCATCCAGAAGCTAGTCAGAAAGCAGGTCGAAAACGACGAGGACCACTACGTTCCGGGTTCCGATCAAGACAACATAGAGGAAAAGAACTTCCAGCAAACAGGGTTGCGCCTTGAGACCGAGAACTGGGATGCTCCGTTCATTGTGACTACGTCGGTTCGGTTTTTCGAAAGCTTGTTCTCGAATCGTCCAGCCGACCTGCGGCGCGTGCATAACATCGCACGCTCAATTGTGATTCTTGACGAGGTGCAGACACTGCCGCGCAGACTGCTTGGGCCGCTGCTCGACATGATGAAGGAGATGGCCGAAGACTGGGATACGAACTTTGTCTTCTCCACGGCAACGCAGCCGGCATTTGAGAGGCCGCAACACAAGAGAGACCTCCGCTGGGAACCTGGGACTCTTACAGAGATTGTGCGCAATCCGGCTTCGTTGCATAAGGCGCTAAAGCGCGTGGAGATTTGCTGGGAGATCGATCATGCCGTTGGCTGGCTGGAGATAGCGCAACGAATGGTTGCTGTGCAGCAATGCCTTGCTATCGTGAATGTGCGCGACCATGCCAGCCAACTCTATGAGGAACTGTTGCGTGTTGCGGCGGAAAAGGGCCTGCAGAAGCCGGGAGTGTTTCATCTTTCTACGCGAATGTGCGCGGCACATCGGCTGCGCGTACTGGATGATATTCGGAAGCGATTGAAGGCGGGCGCGCCGTGCCATGTGATATCGACGCAATTGATCGAGGCTGGCGTGGATGTGGACTTTCCGTTAGTGCTGCGCGCGCTGGCTCCGATGGATTCCATCGTGCAGGCCGCGGGCCGCGCTGATCGCGAGGGAAAACTGACCGCAGAGCTGGGTCAGCCCGGGGGGAAGGTCGTAGTTTTTCTTCCCGAAGATCACAAGCTGCCGCCGAATGAGTACAAGGAAGCGGCTGGAATCACCGCAGCCATTGCGAAGCAGGAGTTGGAGGATGGCAGCAGCGTACAAGTGGATTCCGCAGAGGCGATCCTGAAGTATTTTGAGCGCTACTACGGGGACAGTGGAACGGATCTCGGGCAGAGATTGGTGGATCATCGAGAGCATAATCGATTCGCAACACTAGCACAGGAGTTTGAAATGATCTCGAACCGGACTCGAGATGTGTTTGTGCCAGACGACGAAGAGGCGCAGAATGCAATCGAGGAACTGCGTTCAGCAGGTGAACTCACGCCCGTGTTGCGGCGAAAGTTGCAGCGCCATATTGTCGGGCTCAGTCCCTCGGAGTTTGAGAAGTCAAAAGGCGTCGTAGAGAGGGTACCGACGGCAGCCGGAGATGAGATTTGGGTCGCAGTAGATCAAGCTTACGATGAGCAACTCGGACTGATTTTCAATCCTGGGCCGGAGCGGCACGTCTTATGAGGAATCTCTGAACAAGTCGATCTATTCGGGGGCATGGCTCTAGCCGCGGCGTATGTAAAGCCCAATTTGTTTGTGATTTAGCACCCCGGGAAAATGCTTGCGCATTCAATCGAGCTAAAGCATAAATTCCACAACAGATAAGCGAACAATCGTTGGTTCGATGTGGAAGGGCAATATTCTCGCGCGGCAGACGCGGAATCAGGCGCATATAATCTCCGCATTCGCCTTTCAAGACATACATCGTCCTGAATTCCATGAACAAGCCAGGAGTTCTGCGCCCATGTCCATTCCAAGTGTTCGCGTTCGTGTCTCAGGAGATTTTGCGTGTTTCACGCGGCCAGAGGCCAAAGTTGAACGATTTTCTTACCCGGTGATGACGCCCTCGGCAGCGCGAAACATTCTTGACGCCATCTGCTGGCGTCCGCAAATGCGCTGGATCGTGACGAGCATTACGGTGCTGAAGCCGATCCGCCTGATGAGCGTTCTGCGCAATGAAGTACAGAGCAAAGTTTCGCCCATTGCCGTCAAGCGATGGATGCGCGATGCCTCTACTTTTGAGCCTCTTGTGGCTGGAGCGGGCAAGGGCACTGATGGAACGCCGCGCAACACCACTCTCCTGCGCGATGTTGCGTATTGGATCGATGCGTATCCGCACGTCTTCGATGTTTCGGGCGATAACACACCCGTAAAGTATGTCGAGATGATGCGGCGGCGTGTAGAGAAGGGGCAATGCTTTCAGCGACCTTATCTTGGTTGTCGCGAGTTTGCCGCCCAGTTTGGCCTTCCGCTCGAAGAAGACCAGCCTATCGCCGACACGATGGAGATTGGCCGGATGCTTTATGACATTGCCTTTCGTGCGGACGGAAATCGCGCCACGTTCTTTGAGGCTCACCTGGAAAATGGCGTGATGGAAACGCGACCGGATACGGTCCTGGCCGACGAAGGCCGGCGCCAGGAGGTGCTCGAATGCTCGTACAAGCGCTAGCCGAATACGCGGACCACTATCTTGCAGACGAGTTGAACGATGCGGCCTGGGAAATGAAGCCCGTACCATGGCTGCTCGAAATCTCCAGGAAAGGCACGTTTCTGAATGCGACGCCGCGCATGAAGACGGAAACCCGTGGCAAGAAGCAGGTGCAGGTTCCCGTGCAGATGACCGTGCCGCGCTCTCCGGTTGCTCGTGTCAGTGGGCACCATCCATTGCTGGGAACGGACTTTATCGCGTATGTTCTCGGCGTTGGCCCGTGGACACTCGACAAAACAACCGAAAGAGAAAAGGAAGAAAAGCATCACGAAGCGTTTGTTTCTCTCATGGGCGAAGCAGCAGCAGAAACCGGAGACTCTGCTCTGAATTCCTGCACCAACTTCTATGCCAATCCGGAACAGGTGGAAATGGCGCGCCAAGCCTTGCGGGATGCAAAACCCGGTACGCTTGTCGCACTCTCTGTGGGGGAACCGCTGGTTGAGCGCGAAGCCGTCCGGCAGTTCTGGCGCAAGCATTACCAGACTGAGTTTGCCGCGCGAATGGAGGGCAGCGACGGCGAGTGCATGATCTCCGGCAAGTTCGGCCCGATCGCTCCTACGCACGAGAGAATCAAAGGCGTAGCGAGTCTTGGGGGACAAGCAGCAGGCGTGGCGCTGATGTCCTTCGATAAAGAGGCCTTCCGCTCCTATGGTTGGGAACAGAATCGGAACAGTCCCATCTCGCCGGACCGCGCGCTGGCCTATGTGCTTGCGCTCAACGATCTGCTCAAGCTGGACAAGGGCCGGCGCAAGGACATTGCCGGCATCGGCTTCCTTTACTGGCTTAAAAATCCAGCGGACCTTGATGTGATCGACGTGATGGACTTGGCTGATCCCGCGCAAGTGAAGAAACTTCTCAGTTTCGATCCCAGGGAAGACCCAGACACAAATCGCTTCTATATGGTCGCCGTATCGGGCAATGGCGGAAGGCTGCGTGTGCATCACTGGGCCGACCTTGCGCTCTTGAAGGTGAAAGAGAACCTCAGGCAATGGCACCAACAATTGCGGGTCGAGTACCCGCGCTATGCCGGGGAAGAGCCAAATCCCGTACGACTCTGGCAACTGCTTTATGCGCTGGACCGAGATGGCGAACCAGATGACCACACCGTGCTGGCATTGCTGCGTCGTGGCATTGAGGGATTACCGCTTGGCTACGGGGTGCTTTCGACGGCGCTTACACGCCTGCGCCATCCCGGCGGGGGCAAGGCAAAGGACAAGGCGGGAGACAAGAAAAGCGATCCAATGTCTCTTGCTCGGCTGCGCGTGCCTATAGGCCTTATTCGCATGTGCCTCAACGATCTGTCTCGGCAACAGAAAGGAAGGAATGAAATGAGTGAAGGACTGGACCCCACCTGCACGATTCCCGCATATGTCTGCGGGCGATTGATGGCGGAGTTTGAAAACCTGCAACGCTCATCAAGTGAGAGCGAAGTGAATTCATCTATTCTGGATCGCTACTTTGGTTTGGCATCGACGTATCCCGCCGTCGCTTTCCCGAAAATTGAGAGTCTTGCGCAAAAGCATCTGCGCAAGCTGCGCAGGGACAAGCCATCGGCCGCGTATTCCATTGACGGGCGGCTTCAAGAATTGCACAACCTCCTCCAACCATCAGCGAGCGGCGCCTATCCCGGCAGGCTCGGACTAGAGGGCCAAGGCCTCTTCGCTCTCGGCTATTACCACCAGAAGGCCCGGTCCCGTTCCCAGGCGCAGGACCGCAAGCAGGCCAACGAAGCCGCCAACGAACTCGCAAACGAATCTACCGATCAGGAGAGCAACTAATGAGCACGATTGAGAATCGCTACGACTTCATCTTTCTGTTTGACTGCCAGGACGGCAACCCGAACGGGGACCCGGACTCCGACAACTGCCCACGCTTCGACCCTGAGACGTTTCAGGGTCTTGTCTCCGACGTCTGCTTGAAGCGCAAGATTCGGGATTATGTCTCATACTCCATTACCGCCGGTGCAATTCCCGAAAAAGACAACGGCATCTTTGTATTGAGCGGCAACACGCTTGAAAGCCGCCAGCGAATGCCTTTTGAGCAATTGACAGGTGATGACAAGATCCTAGCCGATGGCAAGGACACCAAGCCGACGGACATCGAAAAGGCCCGTCAGTGGATGTGCAAGAACTTCTTCGATGTGCGTGCTTTCGGCGCGGTGATGAGCACGACGGAGTTCAACTGCGGACAGGTGCGCGGCCCGGTGCAGATCACGTTTGCGCGTTCTATCGACCGTATTCTTCCGACTGAGCACACTATTTCCCGTCAGGCGTTTACGGGCGAAAAGGACATCAAATCCGGCACCGGAACACTGGGCCGCAAACATACAATCCCTTATGGCCTGTATCTCGCGCACGGATACATCAACCCGGTCTTTGCTACGAAGACCGGGTTCAGCGAAGTCGATCTCGCGCTCTTGTGGCAGGCGCTGGCCAATTTGTTTGAGTTGGACCGCTCCGCAGCCCGTGGCACTATGTCTTCCCGCGGGCTTTACATCTTCAAGCACGAGAGCAAACTCGGCAACGCGCAGGCGCAGCGTCTCTTCGAGTCGATCAAGGTAGAGAAGAAGCCGGAGATTGAAAGCCCGCGCGCTTTCACGGACTACACCGTTGTGCCTCCCGATCCCAGCACCTTGCCGGAAGGAATCACCTTCATCGACGGTCTCGCGTAACTCCGCCGCAACCAAGGGAACGATATGTACTCTGAAGAGGATCTCCTTCCACTCTCCGGCCTCCAGCATCTCGCCTTTTGCGAACGCCGCTGGGCGCTGGTTCATCTCGAGCAGCAGTGGGAGGAGAACCTATTCACCGCCGAGGGCAAACTTCTCCACGAGAAGGCGCATTCGGCGGACATTGAATCCCGGCCCGAGGTTCTCGTGCGGCGGACGCTCCCCCTGCATTCCTTTCGCCTTGGCCTTTCCGGTCAGGCCGACATCGTCGAGTTCCTCCCCTGCGAAGCTGGGGAGCCGGGCGTTCCCATGCCGCGCCGTAAAGGGCTATGGAAGCCCTTTCCAGTGGAGTACAAGCGAACCGGCGACAAGCACGGCAGCGTGGCCTATCGCATTCAGCTTTGTGCACAGGCGCTTTGTCTTGAAGAGATGTTGCAGGTGCCCATTCCCGCCGGGGCCGTCTTTGACGGCAAGGCAAAGCATCGTGAAGCGGTGATTTTTGACGAGCCGCTTCGCCAAGAGGTCGAACGCTACGCCGCCCTAATGCACTGGATTCTTCAATCTGGGAAAACGCCGCGGGCCATTTATGCGAAGAAATGCGAAGCCTGTTCCATGAAGCCCCTCTGCCTGCCCTCGGTCGTCGAATCCGCCAGCGCATCCGGCTATCTGAGCCGCGCAATGGAAGCCAACCTCAGACAGACTTCCGACGAGTGCAACTACAAGGATAAGAGCCAGACCCAATGAGAAAGCTCCTCAACACTCTCTATGTCACCATTCCCAATGCCTACCTCAGCAAGGATGGTGAAACAGTCCTCGTTCGCGTCGAGCACGAAACGCGCCTTCGTGTGCCGATTCACAACCTTGAGGGCATCGTCTGTGTCGGGCTGGTGTCGATGAGTCCTCCCCTGATGGGATTCTGCGCCGAGCACAACGTCGGAGTGAGTTTCCTCAGCGAACACGGCCGTTTTCTGGCCCGCATCCAGGGCCCAATCCATGGCAATGTTCTGCTGCGGCGGGAGCAATACCGCCGAGCCGACCAGGATGCCGATTCCGCCGCCATCGCCAGATCTGTTTTGCTGGCTAAGATCGCAAACTGCAGGACGTCGCTGTTGCGTGCCGGACGTGAACATCCTTCAGAGTCCCTTAAACATGCTTCCGCGCAACTTGGCCAATCGTTGCGCCTGCTCGTATCTACCCCTTCTCTCGACGGCCTGCGTGGCGTCGAGGGAGATGCCGCGCAAACCTACTTCAGTGTCTTCGACGAACTCATTCTGCACCAGAAGAAAGATTTCTACTTTCACGGGCGCAGCCGCCGCCCTCCACTCGACAACGTCAACGCATTGCTCTCGTTCCTTTACGTGCTACTGGCGCATGACATTGCCTCCGCATTGGAAACGACTGGCCTCGATCCAGCTGTTGGATTTCTGCACCGCGACCGCCCCGGCCGTGCCGGTCTTGCACTGGACCTCATGGAGGAGTTGCGCCCGGTGTTGGCCGACAGGCTCGCACTCACCATCATCAACCGACGCCAGATAGCCGGAAATGGATTCTCCCGCGCCGAGTCCGGCGGGGTGACCATGAGCGATGCCACTCGCAAAGAGGTCCTTGTTGAATGGCAGTTGCGCAAACAGGAGGAAGTCCTCCATCCATTTCTGGACGAACGCATCCCCTTTGGCTTGGTGCCCCACGCGCAGGCACTTCTGCTGGCGCGCCATCTACGCGGCGATCTGGACGCCTATCCTTCCTTCATCTGGAGATGATTACGCATGATGGTGCTTGTGACATATGACATGGGGACTGAAACCACTGAAGGAAAACGGCGTCTCCGGCATATCGCCAAACTGTGTCAGAATCATGGTCAGAGGGTGCAGTTCTCGGTGTTTGAATGTCTTCTTGAACCCGCCCTTTGGGTCGAGTTTCGCGCTAAGCTTCTCGCCATTATTGAACCCTCCACTGACAGCCTTCGCTTCTACTTCCTGGGAGCCAACTGGCAGCGGCGCGTGGAACACGCTGGCGCCAAGCCCGCATACAACCCCGAAGGCCCCCTGATCCTGTAACGCGAACCCCAAGCACACAGCCCATGCCCCGCAGGTTCGCGCTTGCGCCATCTTTCTCATTCCACGCTCGTTGCGCAGCGATCGTCGTTTCTCGGGCGTCTCCAGATCATGCCTCCTGCAAAGTCCGCGCAAATCCCCGGTTAGAATGCACAAATCAAAGCTGTTAAAGTAGAGCCGTCGCACCCCACGCGGGGTGCGTGGATTGAAACACCGCAATGGCGAAACACTGGTAACAGCCATAGTGGTCGCACCCCACGCGGGGTGCGTGGATTGAAACAACGGAACGTGCCGCAAGTGCGGACAGCCGCGGTCGCACCCCACGCGGGGTGCGTGGATTGAAACAGGTTCGCTGCTCCATGGTGCGGGCCTACGCGAGTCGCACCCCACGCGGGGTGCGTGGATTGAAACTCTCCTACGGTCCTGATCCGGAGCACATCAAGACGTCGCACCCCACGCGGGGTGCGTGGATTGAAACTACAGATACCTGACAGGCCCCAGATTCAAAGCACGGTCGCACCCCACGCGGGGTGCGTGGATTGAAACAATGTGCCGGCCGCGTACGTCGCGATCGTGCCAGCGTCGCACCCCACGCGGGGTGCGTGGATTGAAACACCGTATCGACGCCGACGTCCTCGACCGTGAGCGTGTCGCACCCCACGCGGGGTGCGTGGATTGAAACACGACCAGGTCGCGTGTGAGCGTATTTGCGGCGTCGTCGCACCCCACGCGGGGTGCGTGGATTGAAACACAGCCAAAGGGCCGCTCCAGATCGTAACCACGTGTCGCACCCCACGCGGGGTGCGTGGATTGAAACGATGCCGCCCTTACCCAGACCGCATCAAAGGCTCGTCGCACCCCACGCGGGGTGCGTGGATTGAAACGACGCGCTGCAGGTTATCGATCAGCGCGATCTCGGCGTCGCACCCCACGCGGGGTGCGTGGATTGAAACGCCATCACCAGGCCTGGAATGGAAGGCGTCCTCTGTCGCACCCCACGCGGGGTGCGTGGATTGAAACCTGTGTGGCGGGCGCGTCCATCTTGCCCTGGTAGTCGCACCCCACGCGGGGTGCGTGGATTGAAACAAGAACAAACAGCAGCGCACAGCGTTGTTTCAGAGTCGCACCCCACGCGGGGTGCGTGGATTGAAACTCCAGCATGGACTCTCTTGTGGACAAGTCCTTGGCTGTCGCACCCCACGCGGGGTGCGTGGATTGAAACTTGATGGTGGTAATGTCAATACCCGCATCCAGAAGTCGCACCCCACGCGGGGTGCGTGGATTGAAACTCTATGACGACATCTCCTTCAGGCATGGAGTGGTGTCGCACCCCACGCGGGGTGCGTGGATTGAAACTGGTCGGGATAGTAAGGCGCAGGAGCCGAAGACGTCGCACCCCACGCGGGGTGCGTGGATTGAAACGTTTGTCGAGTCCACGCTTTTGCCCACTCTCGAAGTCGCACCCCACGCGGGGTGCGTGGATTGAAACAATCAGGTTTAGCCTTCGTTGTGGGCGCTTCCTTGGTCGCACCCCACGCGGGGTGCGTGGATTGAAACGGCCTCAACGATGGTAGGTACAAGGGCGTCGGGGCGGTCGCACCCCACGCGGGGTGCGTGGATTGAAACGCAGACAACACGCGCAACGACACACAAGACGGTGGTCGCACCCCACGCGGGGTGCGTGGATTGAAACGCGTACCATCGGCACGCACAATATCAACATCGCGGTGTCGCACCCCACGCGGGGTGCGTGGATTGAAACATACCAACAACCTCATCTCTCCCTGTACCTGCAGTCGCACCCCACGCGGGGTGCGTGGATTGAAACAATATCGGCACAAGCCCCCTACGCCTACGCCGATGTCGCACCCCACGCGGGGTGCGTGGATTGAAACCCTGTATCAACCTCGTCCACATCCACAACCCGCGTCGCACCCCACGCGGGGTGCGTGGATTGAAACAACGAGATCACCTATACAACCGCGCATAACTAAGG
>PLXP01000053.1 GCA_003151435.1 Acidobacteriaceae bacterium | reverse complement strand
CGCGGAGGCCGCAATTCGCCCGTCACTTACCGCTAGTCTCTCAAGAGGTTTGAGAACGATGCACGATAACGCCGATTCAAACACCTTTCAAAAACCAGTTGTTGTGCTGGCGTCGATTCCAACAGTTGATTGCATCGTCAACCAGCTTGCCAATGGACTTCATCTCTCCTTTGGATCCATCAGCATTCTCCAGGTGTTCCGCGCAGCGTTGCTTCTTTGCTTCACGGGGGTTGTGCTTTCGAAGATCTATAAGCAACCAGATACGATACGACGAATCCCTCTGCCGGCGATTGCGGCCTTTGTTCTGCTCCTGCTGTGCGTGTCCAAAGAATGGCTTCTTGCAGGAAGCGTTGATCCCGAGAGCTATGTCGCCTACGGCCAGATGGCATATTGGCTCGTCCTGTGGATTACTGCCTCGCTCGTCTGCGTTACGTCGACCCAAGCCATGCTCTTGCTGTATGGGCTTGCATGCGGAGCGCTTCTGACAGCTTCGTCGATACTGTTTGGGCTTGCTTTCGGAGGTCTCAACTTTTACGAGGATGATCTTGTTTCATCTTCAGCTGGCTGGTTCAACACCGCCAAGACAATAACCGGAATTCTGGTTTGCGGAGCTGCGGTCATTCTCTACCTGGGTAGCGGCAGGCGGCGCCCATGGCTATACGGAATACTCGCTGCGTTCTGTCTTGTAGGAGCCGTGCTTACCTATGCAAGAGCAGGAACGGTCGCCCTGGCTGCCGTAATCGTGTGGCTGGCGTTGTGGGCCGCGCGTGCGGGGGGCTTCTTCCAGTGGCAAGCTCTGAAATGGTTTCTCAGTCTCATGCTCATAATTGCTCTCGCTGCTCCGGTGGTGATTCATCCCCAGACGCTCTTCGCCCGCTGGGGCGATGTAACAGAGGGCGAAGAAGCGGGCTCTGGCCGAGTTGGCCTCTGGAACATTGCGGTTGAAGGCTTCGCGGCTGCTCCTCTATCCACGCAATTGCTCGGACGCGGCTTCGAGTCCATGGCGGAGCTTCTTTATCGCGAGTGTGGAGAAGACGTGAAACACACCCACAATGACGCCTTCGACATGCTTCTTGTTGGTGGAGTTGCAGGGATCGTATGGCTCCTGAGCTTTATCTGGACGTGGGGCGCGCGTATCGCACGTTTCAGCCCTTGGTCGCTTGAGGGTGCCGTCGCGGTCGCGGTCTTCATTGATTACCTCTGCCACGCACAATTTACCGGCCAGCTTTGGGGCACAGACGTAATGAACTATTACGTCATCGCTCTTACTGCCTTAACCGTTATCGGATGCCTGCAACGAGTCTCCCCTGGAGTCCGGCAAACTGCTTGTCTCCCCCCTTCAATGACTGCAACGCACCCGCTTTTGGAGGAGGAACTCCATGCCTAGCCTCGATATGCCCGCCGTGAATCTGCTTGGCTCTAACATTGCAATCACCAATTTCGAGCAGTTACCGGAGGACATACATCAGCTTGTTCAACTTGCCACTCCCGCTTATGTGTGCTTCGCCACTGCGCACATGATTGTTTCAGCGACAAGAGCCCCTGCAATCCGAGATGCATACAGAGACGCTGCGTTTATCTCTCCCGACGGTGTCCCGGTGGCATGGGTCCTCCGCATCCTAGGCGCGCGGACTTCCCGCTGCGTCAGCGGGCCGCGAGCCATGCCGACGATTCTTGCGATGGCATCCGACAAAAACATACGGGTAGGATTCTATGGCGGCCGCCCGGAAACTTTACGGCTGCTCAACGAACGGATTACCCGTGACTATCCCCACCTTCAGGTCGTATACAACTACTCACCGCCGTTCCGTCCGCTTAGTTTCGAAGAAGAAGAAATGCATGCTGTAGACATACGCCGGAGCGGGGTGCAGATCCTCTTTGTAGGCTTGGGCTCACCCCGGCAGGAGTGCTGGATGCATCGAGAGCGTAAGCGGTTGGACTGCATTTGCCTTGGTGTGGGAGCGGCATTTGAGTTCTTTACGGGCGAAAAACATCTGCCGCCCGTCTGGATTCAGGCACTGGGCCTTACATGGCTGATTCGTCTGCTACAGGAGCCTCGGCGTCTGCTTGGACGGAATCTTTACTCACTCGTGTTTGTCTATCTGGCATTGATCTGGATCGGAATGAGCGAACGCCAGCGCGCGGCGTGGGAAACGGCCATCAAACAACGGCTGACTATACAGGGCGTTCATGGGCACACAGACACAGTTCTCGAGCAAATAGTTACCCGGTAACCCTTACGAACCGCAGTAACAGAGCAATATGAACGAAGGAGGCCTCTTCATGAACTGTCTAGGAATGCTCGCAAGCTTCCTTGCATGTATCTGGCTTAGCTGGTATATGACGGGACGGTTTGTCACATTTGCCTTGGAACGACGATTGGTCGATATTCCGAACGAACGGAGTTCGCATTCCCGTGTGACCCCGCGCGGGGGCGGAGTCACTTTCGTCATCCTCTTTCTTGTAGCAACCGCCCTGCTGGGCATGCTGCGAGGACTCAATATAGGGCTGCCGATACGGACAGTCGCAGCGCTCTTAGCTGGCGCCGGTGTTGCCTTGGTGGGCTATCTCGACGATTGCCATGGACTTTCAATTAAGCTACGGCTGCTTGTTGAGTTAACTCTCACCGCCGTCACACTGTTGCTGATCTGCGGCAACCCGTTTCAAACGTTCCGATACCCGGTAGTGTTGATCGCGGCTGGTTCTGTAGCCGCCGTCATTCTCTACACGTGGCTGATCAACCTTGTAAATTTCATGGATGGGATCGACGGCCTTGCGGCCTCCGGAGCTGTATGCGTCTCGGGAAGCTGTTGCCTATTGCTTTTGATGCGGCACGGGAGCGACGAAATCAGCTTCCTGTTCGGAATATTGGCTTGCGCGGTGCTCGGATTCTTGTTTTGGAACTGGCCTGGCGCGCACATTTTTATGGGTGACGCAGGGAGCTACTTTCTTGGCTTCAGTATCGGCGCATTGATGCTGTTAGCGATCGTTCGTCATGAGTTAGGCCTATGGGTCGTTCCAATTCTCATGGGAGTTTATGTCGTAGACTCGACTGCCACGGTTTTAAAGCGCATGCGTCGAGGAGAGTGTTGGTATAAACCTCACCGGCTGCACGGATTCCAACACGCCGCCGACGTGTTTGGGCATCGCAATGTCACACTTTCGGTGATCGTCATCAACCTGTTCTGGCTTCTTCCTTTGGCGGTCTTGGCTGACACGCATCCTCGCTACGGCTTTGCGCTTCTCCTTCTTGCATGGTTCCCTATCGTAATGCTTTCTTACCTGTTCCACTCCGGAGAGGTGCTTACTGAGCGCGCGATTCCGAGATGGCGAACCGTGGTGCTTATCGCGAATTGCACACCAAAAAACATAGGGCTCCATCTAGCAGCCCGCGCCCGGAAATTAGGTCCCGCGCGGGTATCTTTGATCCGCGTATTGGTGATCGCATGCCTCTCGGCCGTGAGCACCTACGTTGCGATCGCGACTCACGTGGGCATGATGAACACGATCCTGTCGACCAGATTTGTGGCGTTTCTCGGACTGTTCAGCTTTATGCAGGTCGCTGTCTTCCTGGCCTTCGGAGTGCACCGTAACCACTGGCACCTGATGTCGCGCGAGGAACTTCCCGACATTATTGGAACCTGTCTGGTCGCTACCTTGGCAGGTATCGTCGCAACCATGGCCGTTGCCCGGGAGGAACTTAGCAAACCACCAGCGTCCGCCTTTGTGGTACAAACGGTTTTCCTGGCGGCGCTTATCGTGCTGATTCGCATGATTGCGGCCAGTTTTTCGCGGGCCAGTCAGCCGTCAAGCAAACAACTACCGGCAAAACGGGTTGTCATTTACGGCGCCAACAACGTTGGGCTCGAACTCTTCTCCAACGTGCGTCGGCTTGAACCGGATTACCGGGTCGTGGGGTTTGTCGATCCGCATAGGTCCATGAAAGGGATTTCGATTGCCGGGGGAAGAGTGCTCGGCGTTGATTCCGATATCAGAAAGATAGCTACAACCTACAACATCGATGATGTACTGGTTTCCTCTGCGGCCGCATGTTCTCCAGCAGGCGGAAGATTTCTTCAGCAGTGCCGTGATGCGGCAGTTGATGTCCGCATCGTTCCCTCTATCGAGTATGGACTTGAAGCTGGTGCGGAGGCGAAGCCGATGTGGGCTTCGAATTTCTCATGAGTGCTGAATATCCTAAGGTGCTTGTTGTTGGACCGTCGGACAGGCCCGGTGGTATCGCAACCGTGATTCGTTCACATCGCGCAATGAGCCTGTGGGGACTGGCGCATTGCCGGATGCTGGCTACGTATGACGAACGCGACTCCTTTATGAAGGTTGCGATCATGCTAAAGGCATATGTTCTCGCTGTCTTTGAGATCCATCACGCTTCTTTGATCCATGTTCATGTGGCCGCTCAGAACAGCATGTGGCGTAAATTGCCAATTGTTCTGTTGACCAAGCTGATGCGCAAACCTTACATCGTTCACCTGCATGCTGCCAGCGAGCGGTCGGTCTTCGGACTCACTCCACAATGGCTCGTGCGGCTGATCTTTCTTCTTTCCTACCGCGTCGCGGTCCTGTCGGATAGCTGGGCGACCGTTGTGAAGAAGCATCTTCCCGAGGCCCGGGTTACGGTCATACACAATCCAGTTCGCAAACCACAGGCTGCGCGCACGCCGGAACCTGCAGGGATGGTTCTGTTTGCCGGGAAGCTGGAGCGGCGCAAAGGGTACATGGAATTATTGGAGGCTGCGGTCGGAGTCCTCGAATTTTTCCCTAATGTCACTTTCTGTTTCGCGGGTCATGGGGAGATTGAACAGGCCAAGGCCAAGGCAAAGCTCCTTAATATTGAGAAATCAGTATCCTTTCTTGGTTGGATTGGACCTGAAGAAATGGGAGACTACTATCGCCGGGCGACAGTCTTTTGCCTCCCGAGCTTTGATGAAGGGCTTCCGATGGCCGTCATCGAGGCTATGAGCCATTCGCTGCCGGTTGTCACGACTCCGGTTGGCGGACTTCCGGATCTGATCTCCGACGGCACGGACGGGCTATTTGCGCGACCAGGAGACGTCCATGCGATCGTGGATCAATTGTTGGGGTTGCTGAGGAATCCTGAGCGGGCGGATCGTATCGGAAGGAATGCTGCTCTTACCATTGAACGAACATGCAATTCAGTGCTGATCGAAGAACAATTGCTGAATCTTTATCACGAAGTGAACGCTGAGTGGATGGTTCGCAGATGCGGAATACCGGAAGCCACACCATTGAACATGCAGGCACGGCGATAAACGCAGTGAACCTGGTTAGCAAGCGACTTGACGCTCGCCCTAGTGTATGGTCGCGCCTAATCAAAGCGTTGAGTTTCGGCATCGTTGTGGCGATCGCCGGATGCGCGTATCTTCACCCGCAAAATGTTCTTTCCTGCAAAGAGGACGCCCCCTCCGCGGGTGTCCTCTCTCTACGTGGGATATATGAGCCTCGAACCATATCGCGACATCTGATGGTGCGCGCATTGCCCAATGCGCAACGAGCTACCCTGATCTTCTTCATTGATGGCAAAGAGGTCTCGAGAACATCAAAGGCACCGTACGATTTAGATATGAGTGTCGGAGCATCGAGTGGACTTTCTCTGGGCTCTCACGTGCTGACGGCCTGCGCCATCACCAATCAGGGAACACAGCTACGATCAGATCCCATAACATTCATTACAGTTTCAGACATAAACGATGCGTTCAGTGCAGAGTTTTCGCCATATGCTCCACATCCATCGGCGCTGGCCGAGAACATGGAAACGCTGCTTCAAAGTACGGCGACTGCAGGAGCGGCAATGAGCGATGAAGAAGTCAGGGCAAGGCGCCTTCTGTTTGGTGTTTATCTGAACTTTGGAATCGATCCGTCTCTGGATGCCGGGAACGATCAGTCTGAGGTTCTGGCTGCGCGCCTCCCTTCTCACGCATCCGCTCCCCCCCTTCACCGCAACTCTTTGCCTATCAGCATGTGGTTTTCCCGAGACGCGGTGTTTTATCATGCGATTCCTAAAGAGTGGCCACGCGTTGCTGTACCGAAAGGTTACATACAGCAGGTTCAGTTCAGCACTGCCTATCATGGCGATGGAATCGGATTCGGGGAGGTGATCGCCTCGCCTTCGGATCCACTGATGCAAGTGCACAGCCAGTGGTACGACGTCAAAAGTACGCTGCGTGTGTTCGACTTTCGCATGCCTATCGACTGGAGTTCCCGCTTGCCCACGAACGCGCAAGGCGATAGCCATCTCATCTTCATCGATCCGGTGAGTAACACGTTTGTTAGCAGTTACAAGGCAACGAAGAATGCTTCGACCGGCGGCCCGGATGCGCTTTATGCCAGTTCCCCACATCCGTTGGAAGGAGTGGGAGATAGTGGCGGCTCGGCCGCGGCTGGTTTTGCCGATTTGCCGCTTCTCGTCCAGCCAGGAGAGGCAACTGACCCCAAAAAAGACATACCCCATGCTATCGGAGGAGCGGTCGCCCGCACGTGGGCGGCACGCGTCTATCCTGCGACTTCACGCGATGCCCAAGTGCTGACCAGCGTCAATCCCTGCACGAATCATGGTTTCACCAATACAGGTATCGTCCCGTATGGCGGCATTATCCAACTCGATCCCGATTTAGAACTCGCCAAACTCCATCTTTCATTGCCGGCCTATCGGATTCTGCGTGCCATGCAAGTGTATGGCTACTATGTAATGGACTTCGGTTGTGCAGACTTGGACATCTACACTGCAATGGATTCAGACGAGTTAGAACCTTTTGGGGGCCCTTGGGGCAACGCCAACGGCCAGGGCATACAGGACGAAATTCAATCCGTAATAGGAAAAAGCAAACTGTACATCGTGCCACCTCCCATAAAGAGATAGCGTCTTTTCAGTTGAAGGATGAGCCTGAAGAGGCTCGCCATAGATCACACAAAACGATGTAAACGAGAATGTCTACTGCTGCAAAACACGTTGGAGGATTCTCGGTGCCGTCGTTGAAAGCACGGACAATTGGCGCACAACTATTACATTTTGCCCTTGCGAGTGCGATTGTCGAGGCTGCATTTCTTCTGCGGTACGCGTTCAGGTTGGGCTTCGGAATCGATTTTCCTCACTACATCACGTTCTATCCAGCAGTAATGATTGCCGCATTGCTCTTCGGCCCGGAATTTGGACTCCTGACGACCGTGCTTTCCGCGCTATTGGTCGATTATTGGATATTCCAACCCAAGGGCCGATTCGCAATAGTGAACCATACCCAGGGAGTGTCCTTGCTTCTTTTCGTCAGCATCGGCATTTTCTTGAGCGTGGTTGTGGGCCGTTACCGGCGGTACCAGTCCAGGATCGCCATTTTAGAAACAAATGCTGTTGTGCTGGAGAGCGAAGAGCGCTTCCGTGCATTGATAACTGCCACTTCGGATGTTTCGTATCGCATGAGCTCGGACTGGACCGAGATGCGTCATCTCGATGGCCGGAATTTCATCGTTGACACACATTCGCCCAGTAGTACCTGGCTTGATCTGTACATTCCTCCGAATGACCAGGCGCTGGTGAAGACAGCAATCGCTGAAGCGATACAGGCGGGGGATAAGTTTGAACTCGAACGTCGGGTGCTTGCGTGCAGACGGAAGGCTGGGGTGGATATTCTCGCGTGCTATCCCGCTGAGGGACGCAAACGGAAATGTCGTGGAATGGCTTGGAGCAGCCAGCGATATTGCCGAACGGAAAACGGCGGACGCGCGGCAGCGGCAGGTTTTTCAAGACGGACCTGTTTGCGGTCCTGTTCATTGGATGGGTG
Source organism: Acidobacteriaceae bacterium (assembly GCA_003151435.1). Taxonomy (GTDB): domain Bacteria; phylum Acidobacteriota; class Terriglobia; order Terriglobales; family Acidobacteriaceae; genus Telmatobacter. The sequence continues at coordinate 609 of PLXP01000053.1, read as the reverse complement.
TGGACCGGTGCTTCGACCTCGTAGTCGATCCGCTGCGGGATGCAGATGGTCGGATCACTGGTGTCACCTGTGCCACGGTCGATATTACCGAGCGCAAACATGAGGAAGAAGCGCTACGTAAGTCGCAAGCATTTGTGCAATCCATCATCGACGCACTTTCTTCACATATATGCGTGTTGGATCAATCCGGCACGATCATCGCGGAAAACGTGGCGTGGAAGGATTTTGGGAGAGCCAACCGACGAAAGGATGAACAGGAAAGCAGTTCGCCATCCACGCCGGGTGTCAGCAATCAGGGTCAATTGAATTACCTGGCCGTGTGCGAATCTGTAGTGGGCAAGGATGCTGGAGACGCTAAAAGGGTGGCAGCGGGCATAAGGGCAATATTGCAGGATACGATCCAGCACTGGACAGTGCTCAGTTCGATGTATCCATCAGGCAGCGCTCTCCTCTAAATGCGAATGAATATCAGGGCGGCTGTATTGGTCGAGGATTTTCTTCAGTTTGGGGTCCAGTTGGGAAGATGAGATAAATCGCGGGATGGCGGAACGCAGAGAGTTGGCGACCACCAACTCGGATGGCGGGAGAGCCGGGTTCATAGTTCGGAGC
>PLXP01000171.1 GCA_003151435.1 Acidobacteriaceae bacterium | reverse complement strand
CGTTGCCTTCGCGGGTGCGCTCGCCCACGCCGGCAAAGACGGAGTAGCCGCCGTGATTTTTGGCGACGTTGTTAATGAGTTCCATGATGACGACGGTCTTGCCCACGCCGGCGCCGCCGAACAGGCCGATCTTGCCGCCCTTCAAAAAGGGCTGGATCAGGTCGATGACCTTGATGCCGGTCTCGAACATCTCCTCGTGCGTGGTCTGTTCGTCGAACAGGGGCGCGGGCCGGTGGATGGGCATGCGGCTTTTTTCGCCGATTGGCCCAAGTTCGTCCACCGGCTCGCCGATCACGTTGATGATGCGGCCCAGCGTCTCCTTGCCCACCGGAACGCGGATGGGGCCGCCAAGATCGATGACCTTCATGCCGCGGACCATACCGTCAGTCGCTTCCATGGCCACGGTACGCACGCGGCCTTCGCCCAGGTGCTGCTGCACCTCGAGAATCACGCTGATGGGCGCGGGAACGGTGAAGCCGTCGCTGGTGACGCGCAATGCCTGGTAGATCGAGGGCATTGTCGCTTCTTCAAACTGCACGTCTACCGCGGGACCGGAGACCTGGATTACCTTGCCGATGTTTTCTGCCATAAACTCTGCCTTCCAGAAGTGCTAAACAGCGGCGGCGCCGCTGACAATCTCAATGATTTCCTTGGTGATGGCGGCTTGACGCGCCCGGTTCATCTGGAGCGTGTAGCTGTCGATCATGTCTGAAGCGTTGTTGCTCGCCGAATCCATCGCCGTCATGCGCGCCGCATGTTCCGCGGCCACCGACTCCGTCATGGCGTGGTACAGCATGGAAGAAATGTACTGCGGCAGCAGGCCGTTGAAAAGCTCCTCCGGCGACTGCTCGTAGATGTAATCCACCTGCGAGGTGCCGAACTTCTTGGCTTCCTCTTCGGCTGCCGCGGTGTCGATGGGCTCCAGCATGATGCCCGCGCTGGCGGCGGCCTCGGCGGCGCGCTCGCGCTCCTCGGCGGTGGGCTCCACGGCGCCCGTAATCTGCGGGATGCCGATCTTCATGATGGGCAACAGCCGCTCCACCACCAGGCGCTGCGCAATCACCGACTTGAACTCGTTGTAGACGAGGTAGACCGCGTCGATCTCTTCGTGCACGTAGCGGGAGATGATGCTCTGCGCGAGATCGAACACGCGTTTGGTCTCAAGCTTCAGCAACATGCCGGGATGGTCGCCCGTAACCTCGATGGCAACCTTGCGGTCGCGCACCTGGCGCTTGTTGCCGTTCTCGTCGGTCTGCTCGTTGTAGATGGCGGCTGGGTACCGGCGGCGCATCAGGTCGCGGCCCTTGCGGCCCACTGCCTCAATGTCGATTTCCTTGTCGCCATTGCCGCCGATGAACTGATAGGCCGTCTTCAGGATGTTGGCATTGAAAGCGCCGGCGAAGCCCTTGTCGCCGCTGATGATGATGAGCAGCACGCGCTTCTCGGGCCGCGTGGCGAACAGCGGGTGACGCAGGTTGCCGGTTACCGGATCGATGATCTCGATGCGGCGCGTGAGCGATTCGAGCACGCTGGTGATCATCCGGGCGTAGGGCCGGGCCGCCATCGCCCGCTCCTGCGCGCGGCGCAGCTTGGCCGCCGAGACCATCTTCATGGCCTTGGTGATCTGGCGCGTGTTCTTCACACTGCGAATGCGCCGCCGTAGATCGAGGACGTTTGCCATTGGTCAGTTCTCAGTCGTCAGTTCTCAGTTTTCCGTTGATAGCTGCCAGCGATCGTGCTTCCTGTGGTCTTTAACTGACAACTGACCACTGATCACTGACAACTGCTTCTTACGCCGTTACCGGCTCAGCCTGCTGCGCCTTGAAGTTTTCCTTGTACTCCTTGAGCGCCGCGTGCAGGCGATTGCGCAGGTCGTCGTCGAGGGTCTTCTTCTTGGTCAGGTCGTCGAGCAACGCCGTCTGCGCGCTGTCAAAGTACTTGTACAGTCCATCTTCGAACGCGCGGATATCTTCGACCTTCAGGTCGTCCAGGTAGCCCTGCGTTCCAGAGAACAGAATCACCACCTGCTGCTGCCAGGTGAGCGGCTGGAACTGCGGCTGCTTGAGCAACTCCGTCAAGCGGCTGCCGCGGTTGAGCTGCTTCTGCGTCAGCGGATCGAGGTCGGAGCCAAACTGCGCAAACGCCGCCAGCTCGCGGTACTGCGCCAGGTCCAGCTTCAGCGTCGAACCTACCTGCTTGACCGCCTTGATGGCTGCCGAGAAGCCCACGCGCGAAACCGAAAGGCCCACGTTCACCGCAGGTCGCACGCCGGAGTTGAACAGGTCGGTTTCCAAAAAGATCTGTCCGTCGGTGATCGAAATAACGTTGGTCGGAATGTACGCCGAAACGTCGCCTGCCTGCGTCTCGATGACCGGCAGCGCGGTGAGCGATCCGCCGCCCTTTTCGTTGCTCATTTTGGACGAGCGCTCGAGCAGACGCGAGTGGAGATAGAACACGTCGCCGGGATACGCTTCGCGGCCCGGAGGACGGCGGAGCAACAGCGAGATTTCGCGGTACGCCATGGCGTGCTTCGACAGATCGTCGTACATCACCAGCGCATGGCGTCCGTTGTCGCGGAAGAATTCGCCAATCGCAGTCGCGGCATAGGGCGCCAGGTACAGCATCGGCGCGGGCTCTGACGCCGAGGCGGCCACGATGATGGTGTGGCCCATGGCGCCGGCTTCAGTCAGCGTCTGCACCACCTGCGCGATTGAAGAACGCTTCTGCCCGATGGCGCAGTAGATGCAAATCAGGTTGTTCTTGGCGTTGTTGATGATCGTGTCCAGCAGGACGGCGGTCTTGCCCGTCTGGCGGTCGCCGATGATCAGCTCGCGCTGTCCGCGGCCAATGGGGATCATGGCGTCAATGGCCTTGAGGCCCGTAGCCATGGGCTCGCGCACCGGCTGGCGATCGATGATGCCAGGCGCCAGGCGCTCCACAGGCAGCGATTCGGTCGACGCGATGGGGCCCTTGTCGTCAATGGGCACGCCCAGCGCGTTCACCACGCGGCCAATCATTCCGTCGCCCACCGGCACGCTGAGAATCTTGCCCGTGCGCTTGACCTCGTCGCCTTCGCGAATCTCGGTGTAGTCGCCCAGCACCACGGCGCCCACCTGGTCCTCTTCGAGGCTCAGAGCCAGCCCGGCAATGCCGTGCGGAAAGGCAAGCAGCTCGCCGGCCATGACCTTGTCGAGCCCGTGGAGGCGCGCGATGCCGTCGCCGAGTGAGGTAATCGTGCCAACCTCATCGACCTGCACCTTCGAGTCGTAGTTCGCGATCTGGTCGCGAAGAAGTTGCGTAATCTCGTCTGCCTTGATCTGAGCCATTTCTGTTCCTTGCAGTTGCCAGTTTTCAGTCGTCAGTTGTCAGTTACCGTTTGCGAAACACGGAATTCATGACCACTGAGTACCGATGCCTGCTTACCGATCGCCGACCATCAAAACTGACCGCTGAAAACTGTTCACTGTTCACTAAAGTCTGACAACTGAAAACTGACAACTGAAAACTACCCAGCCATCAATGCCTCTTTTAACCGCTCCAGCCTGCCGCGCACCGAACCGTCGTAGACCGTGGAGCCGATGCGCACCACCGTGCCCCCCAGGATCGACTTGTCCAGCTTGAAGCTGGCTTGAATCTGCGAGCCGGCCAGTTTGCCGACGCCTTCCACCAGCGTGCTGCGCTCCTGCTCGCCCAGCTCGCGGGCGGTCACAATCTCCGCCTGGCGAATCCCCATGCGCTCCTGCAGTTCCGCGCGATAGGCCTCGGCCACTTCGCGGATCAGCAGGATGCGATCGTTGTTGATGAGCACGGCAATCAGGTTGCGAAGCTCCTTCTGGAGCCCCAGCGTGGCGTTCATCTTGTCCAGGATCGCCACCTTCTGCGTGGCGGCCACTGCGGGATTGGCAAACAGCTCGCGCAGTTCGGCGCTCCCATCCCAGGTGCCTAGAAAATCGTTGAGTTGCCGGTCAATCGCAGCCGTATCCAGTTTGGCAGACGCAACCACGTCGGCAAAAGCGCGGGCATATCGGGAAACAAAGCCTGCCATCTAGTTCTGCCCTCCGCTGTGGCTTTCGCCCGCAGTCACGCTGCTTACAAATTCGGCGATCAGGGCGCGATCGGTTTCCGGCGTCAAATCCAGTTGCCGCGCGGCCTGCTCAATGGCCAGGTCGGCTGCAAAATGCCGCAGTCCGCGCCGGGCCTGGGCGGCTGCCACCCCAATCTCCTGCTCCGCCGCGGCCACAATGCGTGCGCTCTCTTCTTCAATCGCGGCCTTGATGCGGACCTCGTCCTGCTTGCTCTCTTCCTCAACCTGGGCGCGAATTTTGGCAATCTCCTCATCGAGCCGCGAGAGCTGGGCCTCAACCGCGCTCAGGCGCGAGTCGGCGTCCTGCGAAGTCTTGCGCGCCACTTCGAGATTGTGGCTGAGTGTCTGGCGGCGCTGGCGGAGGTGCCGGGGCAGAAAGCGCGCCAGCGGAATGCCGAGACCGAAAAAGATGATGGCAAAGTTGAAAATCTCAAACAGCCGCGCCGTGGTTTCCACGGACAGATGCAGAGCCTTGGCGATGGACGCCATCAGGGGCGTATGCCGAAACGCCGCTGTTTCGTCTTCGCCNNATGCGAAATTCTCAACGCGTACCCCCGGCGGCCTGCGGCAAAACCGCGCGGACAACCCGATCGGCCAGATCCCCGGCTGAGGCCTGAATGGCCTGCCGGGCGTGCCCCGTCTCGACCTCCAACTCGGCCTTCGCCTGGCCCACTTTCACCCCGGCGGACTGGCGGGCCGTGTCCAGCGCCGCATCCCGTTCCACGTTCCACTGTTGGATGCGCTGCTCGCGCATCTTGTAGATCTCGGCCCGCGCCTGGCGCAGCTTGTTGGCGTACTCCGCGGCGCGGTCTTCAGCCCGGGCAATCGCCTTGTGCGCGTCTTCCACAGCCCCTTCCGTGCGGGCGCGGCGCTCCTTCAGGGTCTTCGTCAACGGCCCCTGCACCAGAAACCGGTACGCGATCACCATCGCAATGAACAGCAAAACCGTGGGCACGGCGCCAAGCAAAAGTGTCCCGAGTTGTTGAATGATTTCTTCCATGCTTTTATCGGTTTTTCGTTCAGGCGTTCAGTTATCTCGTTTCGAGAGGAACACTTTTTTGTAACAGGGTGATGCGCTCAAGTCAACGCATTGGAGGACCTTTGGACAGCCACCTGTGACTGCTGTCACGATTCGAGGAATTAATCCAAAAAAGTGCTTGCTTTCCGCGTCAACAAGCCTAAACTAGACAGTACCACCTAGACCCGGTTCAGGGTCCAGCGGGCGGCCGGTTCCGGGAAGTCCTTCCACTCCCGAAGCCGGTTGTCCGCTTCTTAATTTTTGGGCCAATTTATTCCCAAATCACTCCTGAGAATTTGTCGCCGGGTGCCNNCTAGAGGCTAGAAGCTGGAAGCTGCTTTTCACTTCTGCGCCTTCGTAATAAACCCCGCCAGATCGTCCTTCAGCTTGTGCAGCGCCTCCACGTTCAGATAAATCATGTGTCCCGACGGGTAGTACCCAAACTGCACATTCCCGCGCAGTTCCGCCGGCAGGTCCATGTGCGACAGGTCATATTCCGTGGCAAAGAACGGCGTAGCCAGGTCGAAATATCCATTCGCAGAGAACACTTTCAGGTGCGGATTCTTGCGGATGGCGCTGGCCAGGTCGGCGGCCACGTAGGGCTGGGCCTGTTCGCCTCCGGGGCCCATGCCGGGGCCTCCGCTCGTAGGCCGGTGCTTCCAGTCCCACTGCGCGATCGATCCCGCGCTGGGCCGATAGGCATCGTCGCTCTGATACTTCAGTTCCCCCTCCAGGTACCCATGCAGCGCGGCCACAAACGCTCCGCCGATGCCCGTATCCGAGGCGTCGTAGCTGGGATTCTCGCCCGCGGCATCCACGTCCACGCCTTCAAAGCGCATGTCATAGCGCCCCAGCGTCTTGCGGTCGTCGCGCAGCACCTCTTTGCGGAAGCGCGACGGCGCGATCCGCAGGTTGGTCTCCTTCACGTAGTCCACGCTGAGCCCCGTGAACCGGCTCACCTCTTTGGCCACCGAATCGAGTTCCGCGGCGGACAGGTTATCGCTTTCAAACAGCGCATGGGCATAGGCCCCCGAGGCAAACTCGCGCGCCTGCTGAACCCAGGCAGCCAGATCCGCCGGCTTGTTGGGGATCTTGTTGAAGTACCAGGCCGCCGCGGCGTAGCTAGGCAGGTTTCCAATGTAGAGCGTGTCGTACCCGCCGGCGCGAATGTTGTAGTTCAAGATGGATGAAATCAGCACCACGCCGTTCAGTTGCACGCCGTCGTTGCCCAGCATGTCGGCCAGGGCGGCGGACCGCGTGGTCCCGTACGACTCGCCAATCAGGAACTTGGGCGAGTTCCAGCGGTGGTTCACGCTCAGGTAGCGGATGATGAAGCGGTCGAAGGCGTGCAGGTCCTGGTCCACGCCCGTAAAGTCCTTCGCGGTCCCCTTGCCCACCGCGCGCGAGTAGCCCGTCAGCGGCGCATCGATGAACACCATGTCGGTCTTGTCCAGCAGCGAATACTCGTTGGGAACCAGCTTGAACGGCGGTCCCGCCGTCGGGTTGGGGCTGTCGGTCAAAATGCGCACCGGCGAAAACGAGCCCAGGTGCAGCCACAAGCTGGCCGATCCGGGGCCGCCGTTGTAAAGAAAACTCAGTGGCCGCGAACCTGCCTCGGAGCCGTCCAGCGTGTAGGCCACATAGAACATGCTGCCGTAGGGCTTGTCGTCTTCGTCGCGAATAGTCAGCGTGCCGGCGGTCGCGGTATACCGCAGCGTCTTGCCGGCCAGTTCCAGCTCATGGTGCGTGACGGAAGGCTTTTCAGGCGGCACGGGAGTGTTTTCCTTGTCGCTGTCCTTGTGCTGGTCGCCGCCTTGCGCCGGGGTCTGCTGAGGCTGGCTTCGCGGTTCCTGATTCCGTGTGTCTGGATTCCGTGTCTCCTGGGCCCCGGCAGCCCTGACAACCCCCAACGAGCCCGTAACCAACATCGCCGCAACCGCACACACCACCAGCCGATGCACTGCTTTCATGAGCAAACAATCCTCCAAAAAACTTGAGTAAGGGGCAGATAGGCAGCCCCAGCTCGAGCCGGCTGCCGCTACGAATGGATGCTATACCGGCGTTCCCCCGCTCCGCGAAGACGCGAAAGCGGATGCCTTGAGTTCCCGGCCCATTCCGAGTGACCTAGATCACTGCGATCTCGGAAAACATTCTCTAGCATGTGCTTAACAACTCTGAGAAGAGCGGGTCCTGGAGATCGAAGAGCCAGACGTGAGGGTAAAGCCTGCACGTCGGCTGCTTGGGTTTCGTAAGCCTGAATGCGCGCTCGGAACGCGATTCGCGCATCTATAAAAATTATTTATCGCATTGCCTTGGTTCTCTCCATCTTTACCTTCTTCGCATGAGGCGGAGTTCCGCATCCAAGCCCAACCGTGACCGCACCCCCACACCAACGCCACCCGTAACGCCCCCACCCTCATCGCCTTTCCCTGCCTCGCGCAAAGTGTTGCCTATCTCCCCGATCTGTTCGGTTACCCATCTGTCCGGCCCGTATTGTGACTTAGCCTGTGGCCGGGTGCCCCATCCTTGACCCGTCTTTTGTGGCAAGGGAGGGAGACCACAAATTTGGCCTCTCTATGTTTTGAAAGGGCGCGGTTTCGGCCGCGTTTTGAATTGCCACAAGATCAGCGGGGATTTGCCGAAAAACTACCATTTTCGGCCGAGTTTTTGGGCAAGACGATTCGTTTTGGGCAGAATCTGGATTTCGTGCGCATACACTCGATTCTGCCACCCGTTGCAATCCAATGCTGCCAAACAATGCAACGGAATCCTGCCACCGGCAGTCCGAGGCGAAGCCAAATATCATCCGTGCTGAAAACGTGCGGGTAAGTTGATCAACCAGTAACTTCCGGTTAGGCGGTTATTCACCCGGAACGAGTTTCTAGCCACTCGGGGTCATACAACTTCCGCATAGCCTAGCCTTCGGCGTGCGCAACGGTTTGCCGCATTTCTTGCATGGTGGACCATAAAGCGAGAGACGGTGGTGCCAAACAGCATTCGGGTTTGTCTCCTTGAATCCTGTGATCGCCTCGTAACCTGTAAGCATCGCTTCAAAATGCTTGGCCAGCGGAACGCTCTGGAATGGCGCGCCGGTTTCAAGGCGATATTTCTTCACGGATCGCGCACCCGGTTCGAAGAGGGCAATGACCTCGGCGAACTCTTGTTCATCGAGCATCGGCATTTCGGATTTGCACCGCCAGCACCAGAGCCACTGCATAGAGCTATTGTCCTGTATTCCTTGCGTTGCGCACAGCGTTGAAAAGTTCGCCAACTGTGAACCCGCGGACGATCGGGACTGTGGGGCCAAACAACAACGAGGGAGCCACTCCCTCTGGGCCGATGCCCTCGGAATGGAATAGATACTCATTCGGCCTGAGATTGAACGTTTCTCGAACTCCTGTTTCCTCAGAGCAGAGCGATACGCCGAATCGTCTTTCTGTCGCTTCCAGCAAGTCGTTTCCATCATCGCCGGTAACGCCTAGGTCGCGCTCGAACCGTGTATCAGGTCTGATAGGTTTTCGATCCGAAACGGAAAGATACTCGTGGACAAATGCTGCGAAGTCTCCGAACGTCAGATCATCGTGCAACATGAAGACCACGTTCACTCTCCTGTTTGCGTCGAGTCTAGCAAAACTGCTGGAAGCTCGTGTTCCGGTTGGATTGTGGCCAACTCGGAAGTAATGATCCGACGCGGCGAAGTATTGGCGAAGATCGCCGTTACTTCCGGGCTAGCGGTCACCCGGGACGCTCCAGATAGACGTCTTTTCACGTCTTTGAAGAGGTCCAGAGTGTGCCCGAACTGATTCAGGGATGTTCGAATCTGTGATCAAGATCACAGATTCATAGCTCAGTTTGCACGTACTCTTCCTGCATACCTGAAGCTGATTCGACGCTGAAGGTGTTGTTTAAGCGTTGGTTTGCGCCGTCACTGCCTGACTTTTGCATCGTGGATCGGAAGTGATGGGAATCCTACGCACACACAGCTCCAAACTGTGATATCGGGCCCCGTCCCCTTGGTACAAATCATAAGCACGTTCAGGAGTTGCGATGAGCCTCCCTCAAAAGCGTCTCTCCATGAAGAGGTCTCCGGCATTGGTCCTTCAACAGGGTCAGCAATCGTTCAATGCTGCGGAACTTGCGCGTCTGATCAACTCGACCCAGATCGAGCTCGACGAAAAACGGACTGGAAAGCGATCCTTTTTCGAAGACTTCACGTTGGACCATTCCCTCTCCGGCCCGCAAGTCACTTCGAATGAGTTTGCGGGCTTTTTCTAAAACCTCGTTCCGTATCTGCGGTCGATCTGGCAGATCGTGAAAGGAGCGCCCATGGATTGTCCAGTGTGTTGGGGTCTCAAACGAGCTTATGAAGCTGCGGCTAGCGAGTACATGAAGGCGCGTTCCTCGGCATGCTTTCGTGTGTGCCTGGATGTTGCAGCCGGGAAGAATGTTGAAATGGAACGCGCCAAGTACGAGCTTGAAGAGCACCGCCGTGGATGCGTCTCTGCTGCTAAGGCGGTTGCACTCCTGCCAAAGCAGGGTGTGTCTACGAACTTGAAACAATTTGTGGCACAGTGAGTGCTGGCTGGCGCAGTATTCTCCCCACCGCTCGATCTTGGAGTGGCAAGCGATCGTGAGGGACGCAAGCAATGTAATGGAACTCCGGGTGAATGGTGGCCAAACCGGTGCCCAACCCGGAAGTTACCATGTAGTCACCCTCATAAAGCCCGTCGTAGAGACGGCAGAGTTCAAGGAAACCCGAAGAATTCGGCTCTTACCCAAAAACTCACCAGAAAATCGTAGTTCTTAG